>CALEMO010000211.1 GCA_937910825.1 uncultured Solirubrobacterales bacterium
GGATCCCATCGACGCATCTACGCCCACGAACCCGCAGCTGGACTACGGGCGGGCCAAGGTGGAGGCCGAGGACCGGCTGGACCAGATGGCGCAACGCTCCGGTATGAGGTTCGCTGCGATTCGCCTGCCCCACGTCTACGGTGCCCGCGACCTCTTCTTCTCTAGCATCCCGCGAAGGCGGACGCTGATCCCGGGCAGGGGCCGGAACCTCTTCGCCCACCTGCACGTCAACGACGCAGCGAGGGTCCTGATTGGGGTGGCCGAGAGCGACGTCGAGGGCGCGCGGGCCGTGGCCGACCGCCGCGCCACGACCTGGCCGGAATTCTTCGCGATCCTCAGCGAGCACTACCCGAGGTTCCGCTACGTGCTGCTTCCCGCCGGGTTGGCGCGGGCTGGAACCATCGTGCTCCGCCCCTTTCAGCGGATCAGCGGGAAGCCCACGATAACGACCGCGGGAAGCGTCGTTGGTTGGAACCTCAACCTGTCGGTCCGGCCCGGGCTCCTGTGGGAGGAGCTCGGAATGGAGCCCGTCTACCCGACCGTCGATGAGGGAATCCCGGCGGTGCTTGATGGGTGCGTCGCCTTCCGCTGGCTACACCCGTTGGACGACCGCAGCTCCTAATCGGCGGGACGACCCCCGAGGTTCTGGTCACCACACGTCTGGGGGGTGATGGCAACTATGTAATCAACGGGTCGCTAATGGGTACTAATGACACCATCAACTTCCTTGCTGTCAGGTGCCAGCTGATTGATTTTGCCGAGACCGTCCTGCAGGTGCAGACCCTGGGGATCCCAGCCGGCAGTAACGCTGGATTCAACTTCGCCCGCGCCGTCAACATCTCGACTACATCTGTAGACGAGGAACTCTCGATTCGTTGCGACACCTCGCCTGGCTCCGGGGGAGACCAGGCCCGGGTCTCCTCGGCAGGTCTCACGGCGATCAAAGTGGACAATCTGGGCTGAGCGGTGGGCAGCGTTTCAGCCCTGCGTCAGCCCATCGCGAATAGACCAGTCTCGACGCTCACTCCATGCGCGAATATCCGCAAGCGGTGGAATCGATGAAGCGGAATCGCACTCGCTCCAGTATCCGCGCGTCCCCCTGAGAAACGAATCGGGCCCCGGTGTGTTCGTGGGGTTCCCAGTAGGTCAATTGACCAGCGATCTACGAAACCGGAGGTCACAGGTTCGAATCCTGTCGGGCGCGCTTCACATCTGGCTTGGACGCTGGCGAAGCTCTGAGCGGCCGCTTCGAAGGACCGCGAAACAGTGCAGTCAAGCGGACAGTCAAGCGCGAACCTGGACCGTTTCAATCCGGGTGGCGCTGGCTAAAAATGACTTGAGCTCTACGAAACCTCGGACCAATATTCTAGGCTAGGAGGATGGATCCGATCCGAGTCGCCACCTGGAATGTGAGTTGGACCTCGACAAGGTCGAAACACATTGAGAAATCGAGGGAACGTATCGCGGAGATCGACGCGGACATTCTCGTGCTGACGGAAACGACCCACACAATGGTTCCTGGCGGCGGGTACTTCGCCAAGGGAGGGCCCAACTGGGGCTACGGGGACAAGCCCGACCGTCGAAAGGTCCTGATCTGGTCACGCTGGCCAATTACTGACGTCGCCGCAGAGATCCACGAGCCGGGGGGCCGTCATGTCAGTGCCACGGCAATGACGCCATTCGGTCCGGTCCGAGTCCATGGCGTTTGCGTTCCGTGGTCCATGGCCCATGTCAGCGGCGGCCACAAGAATGCCAAGCCCTGGAGCGAGCACCTTGCCTACCTCGCGGCTCTCCGGGAAATTCTCAAGCAAGGGACGAGTGATTCGAGAACACGGGGCCTGCCGGTGATCGTCGCCGGCGACATCAACCAGCGTGACCAGCCGCGCCCTTACGGCAATCAGAAAGTCCGCAAAGCTTGGGCGGCGGCTCTAGCGGAAGCAGACCTGAGCCTGGTCACCGACGAAACGGTGATCGACAAGATCGCGATCAGTCCAGCGCTAGACGCCACCGACCCGCTCATCTTCCCTCCCGAGAAAATGTCGGACCACCACGCGGTGAGTTGCCTCATAAGGCCGCGTTAGCCGGTGACTGGAACTCACGCGTCGACCCGTGGTCCCCTGGCGGAAGACATTCGAATGAGTCGCTCCTCGCCGTACAAGGAGTTCAAGATCGTCCAGAATCGATGCCTTAGCCGTCGCTTCGGCGGCACGAGTCTGACGACCGAGGGGCTACGTACAGAGCCGCTTCACTAAAGGGATCTCAACTCTCCGACGCTGTACTAAGTATCGAAGCGGCCTGCGTCCGTCGCTCACAAGCAGTTTCTTATCGGGTGAGCCGCTGTGACGCGACTGGCTCCGGGACCACTGCGTGCGGGCAAGTAGACAAGCACTCAAGATGTCGCGTCGCGCGATCGCTCTCTGGAAGCCGAACAAGTCAGGTGATCTGAGCTCTACGAAACCGAAGCACGCAGGTTCGAATCCAGTCGGGCGCACTCTCTGAAGGCGGTGGATTCCGCTAAGCGGTGCGAAGTCCTGCGGCGGTGACGAAATCTGCCCAATTCGGTTGAAAACGCCATTCCTCTCCTCAAGCCGAATAGGACTAACGCTCAAACAAGCCCCCGGGCATCTCCGCGACATGAAGCATTCACTCGGGCGAGTCGGAGTGGTCCCGGTTTTCAAAGGTCACAGGTTCGAATTGCATAAAGGTGGTGCGCCGTGGCCACTTGTCCGACTCGAGAGCGATGCCACAGTTGGGAGAAGGCCAAGGTCGGGAAGTCGGACGATTCAGGGTTGAAACTGTTTCGGTCGTCGCGGCCTGTAGGGTCGGTTGGACTACCTTGGACAGCGCTCTCGCGGTTGCGCAACAACCGTAGTAGCTCGAAAAACATCCAGCTGGGTCGAGAAAGAAGAGGTTCTCCGAATGTCCGTCCGTCCGCCGCTTTCCCGCCGACCCCTGCCAAGGGCCACCGCCGTAGTGCTGTTCGGGGTTCTTGCCCTGGGGCTGAGCATCTCGGTCTCGTCGGCCAGGACAGGTGAGGAGGAGGGTTCGGGTGGCGCTAGCGTGGTCAGCGCAGATGAAGTCGCTCTCAGCGTTGCGGTTCGTGATCTCGGCGCCGGCAAATCTTCGAGCTCAGCAAGCAACGCCCCCCGGATCAACCCGCTGGCCGGCGAGTCCGGGCGCGGAGCCCTGGGCACCCGCAGCCCCGGTGCGGGGGCGGATCCACTGATATCCGGGGGTCAGCCCGGCGGCCGTACGCCGTCACCGGGCCTGGTCTTCGACGGAACCTCCAACCCGACTGCCTGCAGCAGCTGTGTGCCGCCCGACACGACCGGAGACGTGGGCCCCGACCACTACGTCCAGATGGTCAACACGACCAAGGTCGCGATCTACAACAAATCAGGCACCCTGCTGACTCCCGCCTTTGACCTCTCGACGCTCTTTGCCTCGGGGCCCTGCAGCATCGGAGACGCGGGTGATCCCCAGGTTCTCTATGACGAGATGGCTGACCGCTGGCTCCTTAGCCAGTTCACCCTCACCAATCAACTTTGCTTTGCGATTTCGCAGACCGGCGACCCGACGGGCGCCTACTGGCTGTACTCGTTCACGACGCCCGATTTCCCTGATTACTTCAAAGTCGGGGTATGGCCCACCGGCTACTACGTGGGCACCAACGAAGGTTCATATGCGGCCTACGTCTTCGACCGCACGAAGATGCTGGCTGGTGAGGCGGCCACCTTCCAGAGATTCAGCGGCCAGACCAACTTCCTGATGCCGGCCGACGTCGACGGGTCGAGCGCGCCCGAGTCGCAGGGCGGACTTTTCTACACCTTCAAGGACGACAGTTTCAGTGCTCATGGAGGAGGTCCCGACAGGCTCGAACTGTTCCAGCTGACTCCGGACTTTGTAGCGCCGAGCAACAGCACCTTCTCGACCGTCGCCACGATCCCTATCACCGCTTTTACATACACCGTGTGCGGATTCTTCGTGTTTGACTGCATTCCCCAGCCCGGCGGCGCGCCGGGCCTCGATCCGGTAAGCGAATGGCCGATGCAGCGCTTTGCTTACCGTCGCTTCGGTGACCACGAGGCACTGGTCGGCAATTTCACGGTTGACGCCGGCTCTGACCGGGCGGGGATCCGATGGTTCGAACTGCGCAACACGGGAACCGGATACTCCCTTCACCAGGAAGGAACCCTGGCGCCAGCAGACGGACTCAACCGCTTCATGGGATCGATCGCGATGGACGAGGCCGGCGACATCGCGCTGGGCTATTCGGTATCCAGCAGCAGCGTCTTCCCGAGCATTCGTTATTCGACGCGAACCCCCTCTGATCCGCCCGGCACCCTTCAGGCGGAGCAGACGATGAAGACGGGCGGCGGCTCGCAGACAAGCACTTCTTCGCGCTGGGGTGACTACTCGGCGATGTCCGTCGATCCGGCCAACGGCTGCGACTTCTGGTTCACGACCGAATACTACGGCGCGACCTCGCAAAACCAGTGGAAGACGGCGATCGGCAAGTTCAGAGATGTCTGCGGCACCACGCCGCCGGAAACAACGATCGACTCCGGTCCGGCGAACGGTTCAACGATCAAGACCGACTCGGTTTCGTTTGGTTTCTCTGCGGACGAATCCGGCTCGACTTTCGAGTGCAGCCTCGACGCCGAGGCCTTCTCGGCCTGCTTTTCGCCGAAGGCCTACTCAGGCCTGGCAGACGGTACCCACAGTTTCAAGGTGCGGGCCACCAACTCGTTCGGCAATACAAACCCCGTTCCGACCACGCGCGAGTTCATGGTCGATACCACCGTCATCAGGGCAAAGATCGCCAGGGTCAAGGTCAAGGGCCTCAGGAAGGTCAAGAAGGGAAAGAAAGCCGCCTACAAGGTCAGGATCGTCAATTCCGGAGACGCTCGGGCCAACGGTGTCAAGGTCAAGGTCAAGGGCAGGGGCGTCAGGGCGAAGAAGAGAGTCGGATCGATCCGGGCCGGTGCCGCAAGGACAGTCAAGGTCAGGATCAAGCCGAAGAAAAAAGGCAGGATCAAGGTCTCCTTCAAGGTGACCTCGAAGAACGCCGGCAGCAAGACTGTCAAGAGAAAGATCAAGGTCAGGAAGTAATTCGCTTTCGCAGGGCTTGTGGTCGGGCAATTCCGGCCACAGGCGGAGGCTGTCCGCGTGGAACCCGGCTCTCCGAGGCTGTGTCCTGACTGGACAGTCAGACGGACAGTCAGAAGCGGTCCCCGGCGCTGGGAATCGCGCTGACACTGGGAAAGAAACAACCCAGGATCACCTACGAAACCGAAGGTCACTGGTTCGAATCCAGTCGGGCGCGTTCGAAGATTGATGTGGGGCGGGCGCCGGGGTTACCGGCAACCTAGGACGAATGCGACTCTCCTGGTTGTCAGGGATCGCCGCGCGGGTGGTTGACGCTCGGCGGCCCGCCTCTGGCGGGGCCTCCTCGGGTCCGCCGGGGCTGCCTCTGGTCGGCTTGCCCTAGGCTCGCCGGCTCGGGCTTTCGCGGGCGGCTGCGGGGCGGATCCGCCTTCGGTGATGGCGCCTGGGGTGATCAGCCGCCTCCGGTGGGGATCTCTTTGACCAGTTTGTAGCGGCCTTTTCCGTTCATCTCGACAATCCAGATCGGCTGGTTGACGTCGTTGTCGGCAGTGAAGCCAAAAGCTCCGAGGGGGGTTTCCATCTCGACACCTTCGAGTGAGTCCTTGATGGCCTGGCGGTCGGCCGCGAGATCGGAGAAGGTGAGGTCAGCCGTCGAGGCCGCTTCGGCAAGCAGTTTCACTCCCGTGTAGGACTGGGCTGCGAACTGATCGGGCTCCTCGCCGTATTTCTTGCTGTAGGCGGCGATGAACTCCCGGTTTTCGTCAGAGTCGTTTCCGGAGAACCAGGCAGAGGCGCTTTGCGCTCCTTTGCCGCTCGGACCTAGCTCGCCGGCGGCTGCCACCGAGTTGAAGGCGTTGCCTCCAAGAATCTTGCCGTCGAATCCGAAGTCGTCGCGCAGCTGGCGAATCAGCTGGACCACGGTTTCGCCCGAGGAGGCGGTGATCATGACGGTGGCGGTTTCGTTGTTGCCAAAAGTCGCTCCGACGCCGTCCGGGCCAACGGCCACTACTTCAGTGCGCTCAACGCCGTCTGCCTTGAATGCCTTTTCCGCGGTCATTGCCGAGCTCTCGCCGAAAGCATCTCCTTCAGGGAAAATGACCTCGACCGAGTCCGGATCGGAAACGGATACGTACTCGCCGATGTTGGCCGGGATCGCCTCTGCCTCTCCGAGCGAGTCCCGGAAGCTGTACTCGCAGGGGTAGGGGCAGTCTCCGACGATGCCCGGACCGGTATTGGAGACGGCGAGGACCGGGGTCTTCAGATCGTTGGCTACCGGATGGGCCTCGGCAGAGGAGTTGGAGAAGGTCGGCCCGAGTACGGCGACCGAGTCGTCATTTTCGATCAGCTCGCCCATCAGCCTGGCGGAGGCGGCCGGGTCGGCGCCATCGTCGCGCTGCTCCAGGTTCAGCTCGGCGCCGTTTACTCCGCCGTCCTGATTGATCTGCTCTACCGCGAGCCGGGCCGCTCTCAGCTGCTGCGGACCGAAGGCGGCCCCGTCTCCGGT
>CALEMO010000212.1 GCA_937910825.1 uncultured Solirubrobacterales bacterium
GACCTGCCGGTCATCCGGGCTCACCGCAACCGCGTTGGCACCACTCACGTTCGAACCCGTGGTGCAACTGGTCAGCGGACTTTCGACGATGCAGCCTGAGCCGTCGTTCGCCTGAGTGAGCACTCCGGTGGACGGATCGCGACTGAAGGAGAGAACGGCGTTGGAGACGGCCGTAGCGACGTAAACGTTTTCGCCGTCGCGGCTGATTGCCATTCCTTCGGGTGAACTCAGGGCGAGGCCCTGGGTGCAGCCGGTGGTCAGGGCGTCGGTGATGCAACCGGTTGTGTCGGCCGGCTGGCTCAGCGCTCCGGTGGACCGGTCACGGTTGAAGATCGCGACCGCGCTCCCGAAGAAGGAGCCTACGTAGACGTTGCGTCCGTCCGGGCTGATCGTCACCACGTCGGCTCCGCTGAGGGCGCGTCCCGGGGCGCAGCCCGGCAGGGGTAGATCGGCGATGCAGCCGGAGCCCGGAGGCAGCTGCTTCAGAGCACCGGTCGACTTATTTCGACGAAAGACGGTGATCGAGCTGCTGTCGCGTGAGGTCGCATAGACATTGCGTCCGTTGGGGCTGACCGCAAGCGAGTTGGGGCCGTCCATCCCGATCGCCTTGGCGCAGCCGTTGTTGCCCTTGGCGGAGATGCAGCCTCTGGTGCGCTTGCGCTGGGTGAGGTTGCCGGATCTTTTGTTTCGCACGAAACTCGCGATGGCATCGCTGCCGGAGGAGGCGACGTAGACGTTTTGACCGTTGGGGCTGAGGGCTATCGCGCGGGATCCCATGAAAGGACCCGGCCCCTTCAGCGCTCGAGCGGCGGCGCAACCTTGCTTGGGCGTCGATCGGTCGACGATGCAGCCGCCCTTGCCGGCCTTCTGAACCAGACTTCCCCTGGACAGCCCGTTCTTGGCCGCTGCGTCAGAGAGGGCCGGCAGCAGACCGCCGGCCAGAACGACGGCCAGAGTCAGTGCCAGCAGACCGAGCCGAGGGTGCATGGCCGAGCTCACGACCGTAGCCTGCGCTTGAGTCCGACCCGGTTCAGCTTGGTGACGGTGGTACCACCGTTTGGCAGCCAGGTCGTTTTTACCTTGAGCGTCGCCCCGTGCTTGCGGGCCAGGGCCAGCTCTCGCGGGTTGAGCGGGGTCTTCATCGCGGTCGCGCCACCTTCGAGGACGGTCCGGCTCTTCTCGCCGAGCTTCAGTCGCTTGCCGCCCACTTCGGCGGTAACCCTCTGGGTTACTTTGCCGCGTCCCGGGGCTCGCATCTTCGTCCTGATGGCCTGATTGTCGAGCGTGCAGGATCGCACCGAAAAAGCGTTGTGGGGAAGGGGTTGGAGGCGGGAGCGTTCGACCCTGATCAGTTTCTTCCGGAGTCTCTTGAACTGCCGCTTCTGGAACCTGTTCCTTCGATGCCCCGGGGCGGCCAGATTGCGTCGCTCATTGGGATCGTGCCTCAGGTGGTAGAGCTCCCACTGGGCCGGTACTTCACGGTCCGCGTCGTAGTACTTGACAATCTTCCAGTTCTTTTCCCGGATCGCGACCACGTGTTGCGGGGACTTGACATATGGCGGGGTGGCCTGACCGGACTGGTAATCGTCGTAGGTGAACGCAACGTAGTTCTGAACCGGTTTGTCGGTTTTCCCGAGGACCAGCTTCGAGTAGTCCTTGCCCTGCCAGTTGGACTTTGCCGAGCGCGGTGCACCAAAGAGGGTGGCCAGGGTTGGCAGCAGGTCGACATGCGAGACCATCGCATCGCAGGTCGCTCCATTTGGCAGTGACTCTGGATTCGAGTAGATCATCGGAATCCGCAGGGATTCTTCGTATGCGTTGAAGTTCTTTTGGCGCATCGTGCCGTGGGCGGTGCCCATCTCGCCGTGGTCGGAGGTACGGACAATCACGGTGTCGTCGGTCAGGCCGGTCGAGTCGAGTGCATCCAGGACTTCGACCAGGTAGCTGTCGACCAGTTTCATCAGGTTGCCGTAGAAGTTGATGTAGTTGAGCTTGCGCTGCCTGGTGCCGAGCAAGCCGGTAAGGTTGAAGATATTTTTGAAGTTCTGCTGCGCGTCAGGCTTAGTCGAAAGATCTTCGTCGACCGTTGGCGGCAAGTCGATGTCGCCCTCCAGCCACGAATCGTCATACCCGGCGGTGAGGTAGTTCTTGGGATAGAGCAGCACATCGTGCGGATTGACCAGTGAGATGATCAGGCAAAACGGCTGGCTGGAGGGGGCATAGGAGGTGAGGTACTGGAGGATGCCTTCGTCGTCTGATTCGGGCGCGCCCGTGCTGTCCATGAAGCGCCCGTCGTTATCGGTCGAGCCTCCGCCCGCCTGGGCGATGCTCTGGTTGGCACCGGCGTCCGGCGGGTTCCAGCGGGTGAAGCCGTATGGCAGGAGGTCTTCGGAGACGAAGTCACCGCTCTCGCCCTTCGGCTTGCTCAGGTGCCACTTGCCCTTGTAGACCACTTCGTATCCGGCCCCGGACATGACCGTCGCCAGGTTGTTGAAGTCGGTGGGCAGCTCGACCTGCGGGTACTGCGGAGACTGCATGTTTTCCTCCAGGGTGTACTTGACCCCGTGCTGAGCGGAGAAGTGGCCGGTGAAGAGCGAGGCCCGGGAGGGCGAGCACATGCCGGCGTTGCAGAATGCGTTGTCGAAAGTGATGCCGTTCTGCTGGAGGCGAGTGAGCCCGGGCAGATTGTCTTCGGCCCAGTTGGCGGGGAAGTGCTGGATCGCCCGTTCCTGATCGGTGATGAAGAGGATCAGGTTTTTGCCGGCCAGTGGAGCGGAGGAAGGTGTGGCATCGGCGCTTCTTGCCAACACACCTCCACCCAGAGCCAGCGCCGGTGCCGCCGCGGCCGCCTTCTTGAGTATCTGCCTTCGAGTTATCAATTACCCTCAGGTTCACCATATAGCAGAAGAGAGGCCGCCTACCGGCCTTCAGCGGAAAAATCGGGAGATATGACTAGCGCCCAATTGGGTCCTCCTTCACGATGTCTGATCAGCGTCCGGGGGCCAAAAGTCTCAAGGCGACCCTTTCGTTTTGTCGGCTACCCACCGGTCTAACGAAGGCAGCAGATCGAGACGCCGGAATCATCTGTCGATCCTGGAACCCCAGCATCTGTCGCTCGGTCAGACCTTTCGCGAGACTGTGACCGTTTTACCGTTTCGCTCCTCGGTGATCACGATCCGCAGGTTGCCAAGGCGGCCGCGTCGACAGCTCCTGAGAGACGCTGGGTCCCCGGAATCACCGACTGCACGGGAAGGTTGAGAAAGAGCCGATGAGCCATCCGGTCTCGGGGAGCAGTTATTTCAGCAGTTATTCCGAGTTGATGTGACCGTATTCAACTGGAGCTGAGCGACCCAGGAGGACTCTAAAACCGCTTAACCATGTGATCCGTGGGAACTACGAAACCGAAGGTCACTGGTTCGAATCCAGTGACGCATCGAATACCTGCGCTTCGTTTCGTCATTGGCGCTCATATTCGTGCTCTCCGCTCAGCCCGATCTTTCGACCGGGCTTGGTTTCTGGGATTTTCTACTTAGAAAACTGGCTCATGCCGGCGTCTTCGGGGTTCTGGCCCTGCTCAGGCTGCGCGCCCTCGGTCCCCTCACCGGACGGGCTCTGCTCGGCGCTGTGACGATCTCGCTGCTCTTCGCGGTCGGTTGAGATCAGCTTCGAACGTCGACGCTTGACGACAACCGCCGTCTGATTCCACTCTGTAGTATTCCGCCTCTTCAAATGAAAGGTCTGTAGTGTTAAAAACGCCTGCAGTTATATTGTCCCTGATGGCCGCCGGCGCTCTAGCGCTTGGTGGATGCAGCTCGGATTCGGATTCCGACTCGGTACCGTCGGCTTCCTCGCTGGTTGGAACATGGAATGCGTCCGCGGTTGGATACGGTGACGGTGTCCTTGAGGGCCCGTTCCGATTCAACTTCCTCATCGAAAAGGCAGATGACGCAAGTCAGTCATTCACCGGGAAAAGGGTCGTCATGCCCGAGATTGCCAAGCAGATGGATATCTCCGACTTCCAGTTCGACGGAGTTATCACCGACTGGGGTGAGATCTCCATCGTCGACAGCAGCGGCACCGCGACTTTTGAGCTCGACGGGGATGAAATGACCGGTCGCTACCTGGAGACCGGCAACGATCCGACCGCGAAGTCTTTGACCCTGACGCGGGAGTAGCAGTAGCTGGGCGAAACCGAAGGTCACAGGTTCGAATCCTGTCGCGCGCACTAAGGAACTCGCCGGAACTCGCCACTTTTCGTGAAAGCCTGGAAGCGAGCCCGCCGGAGCCCGCCTACGGGAGCCGTAGGCGTCGTTGCGCGGGTTAGTATTGATTCGGACGAGCATCATGTAAAGTGAGGCGAGTCAGCGTCCGTTCGATCGATGCTGTGAGACACAGGATGATGGTAATTCGAGAGAGCCTTATGCGAGCCGCCCGACGGTCAAGTTTCTTGTACCCCGTGCTCTTTGCTGCGCTGGCGCCTGCCGTGTTCGGCACGGGACTCGTCAGCTCAGCTGAAGCCCAGGAAATCCGCGACGACTCCGCCATACCGGGCAGCTACATAGT
>CALEMO010000213.1 GCA_937910825.1 uncultured Solirubrobacterales bacterium
TGGCGGACGTCGCCGCCTACTCCTTCTACGACCTGATCGGGGCCGACGAACTCGCGGGTTCGGTCGGCATGGTGACCGGCACCGCCGTCGTCCTGATGGTGGTCATGACCGGCGTCTGTATCTGGGGCACGGAGATCTCGGCGAACCTGCAGAAGGTACTCATGGCGATGCAGCTCGGACCGCTGCTGCTGTTTATCGCGGTCGCGCTTTACAAAGTTTTCTCGGGCGACGCACCCGGCGGCTCGGTCAACCCCTCGCTCGACTGGTTCAACCCCTTGGCGATCGATTCGGGTGGGGCGCTTACCGGCGCCCTGCTGCTTGGCGTATTCATCTATTGGGGCTGGGAGAGCGCGGTCAACCTGAACGAAGAGACCGAAGGCGAAGCAAGCAAGCCCGGTCTCGCCGGTGTGATCTCGACCACGATCCTGCTGGTCACCTACCTCGGTGTGGCAACGGCCCTGGTCGCCTGGGGCGGAGTCGACGGCGCCAAGGCATTCGATGACAACGCGACGATCCTTTCGACCTATGCCGACCAGGTGCTGGGCGGGACCCTCGGGCCGCTGGTGCTGCTGGCGGTAGTCGTTTCGGCGCTCGCATCAACCCAGACCACGATTCTGCCCGCCTCGCGCACATCGATGTCGATGGCCCGGGCCGAAGCTATGCCGAAAGCTTTTGGTGAGATATCCAGTCGCTTTTTCACGCCGATCGTCTCGACCACGGTCATCGGGGGCCTGGCGATCATCTGGTACCTGCCGGCGAAGTTGATTTCCGAGGACTTCCTCTTCGACTCGCTGTCGGCCCTGTCCCTGATGATCGCTTTCTATTACGCGCTCACCGGCTTCGGCTGTGCCTTCTATTTCCGTCATGAATTGACCAAGTCTGTGAAGAACCTGCTCTTCGTCGGAATAGCCCCGGTGATCGGCGGTTTGATGCTGAGCTACCTGTTCGTCAAGTCGCTGGTCGAATGGACTGATCCTGCCAACTCGAGCTCCGGAGATTCATGGTTCGGCTTCGCACCGCCGGCGATCATCGGGGTCGGCTTCCTGCTGCTGGGGCTGATTCTGCTCATCGCCTGGCGCCATTACAAGCGCGAACCCTTCTTCAAAAGGCGGCGGGAAACTGCCGATCCCCATCTGCTCGACTGAGCGGAATAGCACCACTGGAACAGTCGCCGCGGCGACTGTTCCACCGGCCGCCATTTCTGCGCGTAGTTGCTTTTTGTAGCGTTAATGGCATACGGTTCTGTCTTCGGCAACGAGGGGTTGTCGATTTCAACGGAGTCCGGATCGTCACCGCGAGGAGAGAGGTTTGATGGAAAGTTCGGTAGACCACCCGCCCGCAGGGGGAGTGAATCCTTCTTCGGCCGAAGGTGGCTATGGCACGACCGGAGGGGTTCGCCTCGAGGGAGTGACTAAACGGTTCGGGGCTTTCGAGGCGGTCAAGGAAATAGACCTGGAAATCGCCGACGGAGAGTTCTTCACGATGCTCGGCCCGAGTGGCTGCGGCAAGACGACGACGCTGAGGATGATCGCCGGTTTCGAGCAGCCGACTGAAGGAAAGGTGATGATCGACGGAGACGATGTAGCCGGCCAGCCGGCCTACAAACGCCCCACCAACACCGTCTTCCAGAGCTACGCGCTGTTCCCTCACATGAACCTTGAGGAGAACGTCGGCTTTGGCCTGAAGCGCAAGAAGGTCGGCAAGGACGAGATCAAGAAGAGGGTCGCCCATGAGCTCGAAAGGGTGGGCCTCTCCAGAGAAGCCAAACGCAAGCCCTCACAGCTCTCCGGTGGCCAGCAGCAGCGGGTCGCACTCGCCCGGGCCCTGGTCAACCTGCCACGCGTTCTGCTTCTGGACGAGCCTCTCGGAGCGCTCGATCTCAAGCTTCGCAAGGGCCTCCAGGTCCAGCTGAAGAACATCCAGCGAGACGTCGGCATCACTTTTGTCTACGTCACTCATGATCAGGAAGAAGCGCTCACGATGTCGGACCGGATCGCGGTCATGAACGAGGGACGGATCGAGCAGTGTGCCGGCCCCGAAGACGTCTACGAACGCCCGGAGACGACTTTTGTCGCGGGCTTCATCGGTGTATCGAACCTGCTGCCCGCCACGGCCGGCAGCGGCAACATAACGCTCGACAGCGGCCCGACGATCGATACCGCCGACGCCTCGAAATTCAGTAGCGGCGAGAACTGTTTCGCCGTGGTCCGGCCCGAAAAGCTGAGTGTGACCACCAATGAGCAGGCACCGAGCGACCGCCCGAGCATCGACGGAGTGGTCGAAAATTCACTGTTCCTCGGGACCGCTACCCAGATGACAATCGACGTCGGAGACGACGTCAAGATGACCGTGCTTGTGCCAAACGCTTCCGAGGCGGAACGTCACGAACTTCCCGGCGGCGGCTCCAGGGTCAAACTGAGCTGGCTGCCCGAACACATGCATCTGGTCAAGGAGTCGCCCGAAGATCCGGCGGCGACCGGAGCAACCCCAATCCAAACCATGAGAACAACACCGAAGGAGACAAAACATGAAAACCTTTCCTAGCCCTAAAAACATGAAACTCCTGCTTGTCGCAGCACTCACCCTCGTCGCATCGATGGCGCTTGTCGCCTGCGGAGGCGGTAGTGGTGGTCTTTCTGAGGGCCAGAACAACGACAACGTCACGACGGCCTCTGGCGGAGATGCAACCGGCAACCTGAACATCTCGAACTGGCCGCTCTATATCGACAAGAACACGATCTCTGATTTCGACAAGGCCACCGGAGCATCGACCACCTACAGAGAAGACGTCAACGACAACAACGAGTTCTTTGGCAAGGTACAGCCGCTGCTGAGCCAAGGTGAAGCTGGGGGCCGCAGCATTGTGGTGGTCACCGACTGGATGGCCGAGAAGATGTACAACCTCGGGTACATCCAGAACCTCGATCATGACAAGTTGACCACGGTCTTCGACAACATGATTCCGAGTCTCCAGAGCCCGTCATTCGACCCGAACCGCGATTACAGCGTTCCGTGGCAGTCGGGCATGACCGGCCTGGTCGTCCGCACGGACCTCGCGCCTGACGTGAAGTCGATCAACGACCTGTTCGACCCGAAGTACAAGGGCAAGATCACGATGTTGACCGAGATGCGCGACACCGTGCCGCTGGTGATGGCCGCGGACGGGGTCGACCCGACCGAAGCCACGACTCAGGACTGGCTTGACGCGATCAACAAGCTCCAGGAGAACGTCGACAACGGTCAGATCCGCCAGTTCACTGGCAATAACTACATCCAGGACTTGGCCAAGGGCAGCGTTGTAGCCGCCATCGGCTGGTCTGGTGATGCCGTTCAGGCCCAGATCGACAATAAGAACATCGAATACGTACAGCCGACACAGGGCTGCTCGCTCTGGTCGGACAACATGCTGATCCCGGTCGGCGCACCCAACGCCGAAGCTGCCTACGAGTTCATGAACTACGTATATGAGCCGAAGAACCAGGCCCAGATCGAAAAGTACGTGAACTACGTGAGCCCGGTCAGTGGCGTGAAGGAGGTCCTCCAGAAGGAAGACCCGGCCCTGGCTGACAACGAACTCATCTTCCCGTCGGACGAGTTCGTTCAGAACTGCTTCAACCAGGTCTCACCGCCCGGTGACGAGGCCGAGGTGAAAGAAGTGGAAGAGGCTTTCCAGAACGTAATCACCGGCTGAGCAATCTGGCGACGGCGCTGACGGAGCAATGAAACTGGTGGAAACACTTTCATGACATCGCTCCGTCAGCGCCTGCTGCCCTACGGCCTGCTTGCCCCGGGCCTTGTCTGGCTGGTCCTCTTTTTCGTCATCCCCATGTACTTCATGGGGGAGCTGTCGCTGAAGACCGGCTCGCTTTCCGACGGCTTTACGCTGACCTGGGCCTTCGAGAACTACACCGATGCGATCTCGGAGTACAGCACCCAGTTCCTGAGGGCCTTCTACTACGCTGGCGTGGCCACACTTATCTGTCTGCTTATCGGCTACCCCCTGGCCTACGCAATCGCCTTCAAGGCAGGCCGCTGGAAGAACCTGATGCTGTTTGCGGTGGTCGCGCCCTTCTTCACCACCTATCTGATCAGGACGATCGCCTGGAAGACGATCCTCGACGACAGCAGCTTTGTCGTCGGCGTTCTCAAGACGCTTCAGATCGTGCCACAGGACGGCCGTGTGCTGGCGACCAGCGGAGCAGTAATCGCCGGCCTCACGTACAACTTCCTGCCGTTCATGGTCCTGCCGCTCTACGCAGCGCTGGAGCGCCTCGACCTGCGCCTGATCGAAGCC
>CALEMO010000214.1 GCA_937910825.1 uncultured Solirubrobacterales bacterium
CGCAGGCCCTGCTCAGCAGGTAGGTGCCACGCACATTGATGTCCTGCATCAGGTCGTAGGACTTCATCGCAAGGTCGTCGATGCCGGCGAGGTTTATGGCACTCGCGTTGTTCACACAGATGTCTATGACGCCGAAAGTTTCGGCAGCCAGAGCGACCGCAGCGTTCACCTGGTCCTCGTCCCGCACGTCGCCGACGATCGGCAGGGCCTTGCCGCCGGCTGCTTCGATCTGCGCGGCAGCCGTATGGATCGTGCCTTCAAGCTTCGGATGCGGCTGATCGGTTTTCGCGATCAGCGCCACGTTGGCGCCGTCGGCCGCCGCCTTGAGAGCGATCGCCAGACCGATCCCCCGGCTCCCCCCGGAGAGGATCATTGTTTTACCCGACAAGCTGTCGCCACTGGTTTCGTTATTCATTGCGCGGCATGCTACGACTATTTCGTCATCTGCCCCGCCGGGTCAATCCTGCATTTGAATCTTGATCACGGTGAAAGTTGCGCCTGCCGGATCCTGAAGGCCAGTCATGCGACCGACCGTATGTACATCAAAGGCACAACGACCGGGCCTCCCATTTCGACGCACTTGTCGGCGGTCGCATACGCGTCGTCGACCGCAAAAGCCACGTTCCAGTGGTCCGAAATCCCCTCGGGCATCTGAACGGCCGTTGATCTTCGCCCGAAGGGGTTGACACGCGGCCCGGGCTTGATCGGCGGGTCTGGGACCGGGGCCCGATCAGGATCGGAATGCACGGGCGGCACTTTCCGAGATTGGGTCACTCGCCCAGATTACGCGGGTAGACTGTGCCGGGTTGTCACATAACTTCTGAGGATTGGAGAGATATGAGCGCCTACAAAGTCGTAAACCCGGCAGATGGTGAGACGGTCAAGGAATACACGCAAGTTTCCGACGCCGAGCTCTCGCAGGCGATTTCAAAGGCGGAGGGTGCCTACCGGTCCTGGTCGTCCAGTTCCACGGTCGCCGAAAGAGCCGATCTCATCCGCGCTGTGGCTTCCTTCCACACCGAGCGGCGGGAAGATCTCGCCAGGATCATCGGCCGGGAGATGGGAAAGCCTATGGAACAGTCACTCGGCGAAATCGACTTTTGCGCCGCGATCTACGAGTACTACGCGGACAACGCTGAAAACTTTCTCAAGGACGAGCCGATCGAGCTTCTCGATGGAGAAGGCAGCGCCTTGATCAGGCGCGGCCCGATCGGTCCGCTGCTCGGCATCATGCCGTGGAACTTCCCCTACTACCAAGTCGCCCGATTCGCTGGTCCTAATCTCATTCTCGGAAATACGATCCTCCTGAAGCCGGCGCCGCAGTGCCCGGAATCGGCCGAGGCGCTCGACCAGATGTACAACGACGCGGGCTTCCCCGAAGGCGCCTATACGGGCATCCTCGCCTCGCATGAGCAGGTGGCCGAAGTGATCGCCGACCCAAGGATTGCCGCCGTATCGCTCACCGGGTCTGAACGGGCCGGAGCGGCCGTAGCCGAGGTCGCCGGGCGTAACCTGAAAAAGGTTGTACTCGAGCTGGGCGGCTCTGATCCGTTCATCCTGCTCGGGGCCGACAACCTCGACGAAGCGGTGACCGCGGCGGTCGCGGCCCGGATTGATAACAGCGGGCAGGCATGCAACGCGGCCAAGCGCTTCATCGTGGCCGACGAGCTCTATGACGATTTCCTTGAAGGCTTCACCGCTGGCATGAGTGCCTCCCAGCCGGGAGACCCCGCGATCGAGGAAACTGAACTCGGTCCGTTGTCTTCGGACACGACGGCAGAGCGCCTGAGAGATCAGCTTGACCGCGCGGTAAGTCAGGGCGCGAAGGTAGCGGTCGGAGGCGGAAACGAAGGCAACTATTTCGAAGGCACGGTTCTGGTGGACGTCACCGAGGACAACTCTGCCTACCGCGAAGAATTCTTCGGGCCGATCGCGACCGTATTCAGGGTCGGATCTGAAGAAGAGGCGATCAAGCTTGCCAATGACACACCGTTCGGTCTCGGCTCGTACGTTTTCTCGAACGATCGTGATCAGGCACTTCGTGTCGCCGACAGCCTCGAGGCGGGCATGGTTTTCGTCAACGGAGTCGGACTCGACGGAGTGGAGCTGCCGTTTGGCGGAGTCAAGCGCTCAGGGTTCGGCCGTGAGCTGGGCCGCTACGGAATCGAAGAGTTCGCCAACAAGAAGCTGATCCGGATCGTCGAGTAGCTTCATTTCTGGTTGGCCCGGCTGGCGGTCAGGAGCCGGGCCAATCAATGCTTGAACTAATCATCGCCGCTTCGTTGACGACTGTTGCAACCGGCATCGGGGCGATACCGGTGATCCTGATGGGCTCACGGGCAGAAACCTTGCGACCGATGCTGCTCGGCATCGCCGCGGGCGTGATGATCGTCGCTTCCTGCCTCGGGCTGATCGGACCGGCACTTGATCGGGGATCCCTGGGGCAGGTAGCTGCCGGCGTGGCCCTTGGGGTGGTTTTTCTGCTCGGCGCCAGGAAGTTTCTTTCCCATGGATCAAAGGACTCCGCGGGCCTTAACGCAGGAGCGACTTCGCTGCTCGTATTCCTGGTCCTCTTCGTACACAGCCTGCCCGAAGGTTTCGCCATCGGCACCGCGTACGCGGAAGATCCGTCGACGATCGGACTGTTCATCGTGATCGCGATCGCGATCCAGAACATTCCCGAAGGAACCAGCGTTGCAATACCGCTCGCCGCCAACGGTGCCTCACCGACCCGACAGGTGCTCGCGGCGATCCTCAGCAGCGTGCCGCAGCCGATCGGAGCGGTGATCGCTTTCCTGCTCGTCGGCGCGATTTCGGGATTGCTTCCGATTTCATTCGGTTTTGCGGCCGGAGCAATGCTTGCGCTCTCGCTGATCGAGCTGGTCCCCCAGGGATTTCGTGCCGGGCCCGGCCTGACGATTGGCGGCCTGCTCGCCGGAGCCGCTGTGATGGTCGTGCTCGACGGACTGCTCGGTGTCTGAGGTTTGACCTACGGTGGCGAAAAGCGCATTCTCGACATGGTCAGGGCTATCCCGGAGGGGTTCGTCCGGACCTACGGTGACATTTGCCCCGCCGCGCCGCGCGTGGTCGGCCAGGTGCTTTCCCGGACCAGCGAGCGGATGCCTTGGCATCGTGTGGTTCGGGCAGATGGCGGTCTGCCCCTCGGCGCCGAGCAGCAGGCGCTGCTCGAAGCTGAAGACGTGCCGGTCGAGCATGGAAAAGTGGTCATGGACGATGCCCGGCTGCCGGTCATGCCCGGCGACATGCCCGACTGAGCTTCGCCCAACTCAGTCCTCCAGCTCCTCTTCAATCCCTCGGCGAACCGCCTCGATGGCTATCGCCCGGGCCCTCAGTTTCGTCGCCTTGTGCGCACCTGCGTCAAGTGCTGCCAGTTGCGCTGCCGATTCAATCGCGGCCGCCTCGAGATCCTCAGCGGCAACTACCCGGTCCAGAAAGCCCGCTGCCTGGGCCTCTGTCGGCGAGTAGGTCTTCGCGGTGATGACGGCTCTATTGAATTCCGCCGGGGTCAGGCGGGCTCGCGCCAGTTCGACCACAAAAAGCGGCACGGTGAGTCCGATCTTGACTTCATTCATGCCGTACTTGAATACGCCGTCAACGCCGATCCTTGAATCAGCACAAAGCGGAAGAAAGGTTCCTGCGGCCAGCGCATGCCCGCTGCAGGCCGTGACCACGGGCCTCGCAAATGCCATTACTCGCTCGCAGAGAGTCGCCCCGAGCAGAAGCATCTCCTTGATCCGCTCAGGCTGATCATTGAATACCTTGAGGTCGAAGCCTGCTGAGAAGAAGCCGTGTCTGCCACTCAGCACCGTTACCGCGCCATCCGATTCTGCCCGGTCGAAAGCCGCATGGAGTTCCTTCAGCATCTCGATCGAGAACGCGTTCACCTTACCGTCGTCCATGCGGATGCTGGCGACGCCCTCATTCAGTTCGTATTCAACCATCTCGCCGTTGCCTGCCGGCTGCTCAGGCAACCGGCGCGTACCGCTTATGCAGCATCAGTGCGTTGCCATCCGGATCCTGGAAGAACGCCATGTGGCATACCCCTGAATCCATGGTGTCGATCGCGAACTTGATCCCCTTGCCTTCGAGTTCCTTCCTGGCCTCCTCAACGTCCGGAACCTGGAGCGCTATCGGTGAATTGTGGCTCTGAAAAGTCTGTCCGAAGGAAGTGGGTTCCCAGACGGCCAGGGTCAAATTGCCTGCTTCGAATTCCCAGGCGGGCTGGTCCCCCCATTGCTTCGATTTCTCCAGGCCGAGAACGTTCTCGTAAAACTCAACCGCCTGGTCGATGTTCTCTGTGGGCACTACGACAAAGTCAACCGCGTTTACGTTCATTCTCCGACCGTCCATTGATTTCGGGATGCTGTCTGAACCATAGCTTCAGCGAGGCAAATATTCTTTGTCGATGTCATACGAACTGCTTCGCTCCGAAGCTGGTCGAACCCGACGTGGTCCGGCAACCATTCAACGATACGAACGAGGATCAGCTCTGGCTGGTCGTGGGAGCCCCCGCTGAAGCGTCAAATACCCTCGAGATAGAGGATGAAGATCTCGCCTGGCATTTCCCAGACGGACCGCAGGCATTGCCACCTGAACTCGGCTGAAGCAAACGCGCCGGGGTTCTCCCGGCAGGCGTAGCAGCCTCTCCACGGCGGTGGTCTGCGCCAGTGGCTACCCTGAAGTGTCGTGGAAACCTCTCCGGAAACAGTTCTGGCAGGACCAATTGCCAGGGAAGCGTCCCGGCGCCGCACTTTCGCGATCATCTCGCACCCCGACGCTGGCAAGACCACACTCACCGAAAAGCTGTTGCTCTACGGCAATGCGGTCACCGAGGCGGGCTCGGTCGAAGGTCGGCAGAAGCGCAAGGCGACCACCTCCGACTGGATGGATCTGGAAAAGCGCAGGGGCATATCCGTATCCTCAACCGTGCTCCGGTTCGAGCACGACGGCAAGATGCTGAACCTGCTCGACACTCCGGGCCACAGCGACTTCAGCGAAGACACTTTGCGAGTCATGTCGGCGGTTGACGGGGCCGTAATTCTTATCGATGCCGCCAAGGGCATCGAAGCGCAGACCCTCCGACTGTTCGAAGTTGCGAGGAGCCGCGGCATTCCGCTGATTACCTTCATCAACAAATGCGACCGTCCCGGCATCGATCCCCTGGAGCTGCTCGACCACATCGAAACCACGCTTGACCTGCTTCCGACGGCATTGACCTGGCCGATCGGCGATCCGGGCAACCTTCTGGGGGTCGTCGACCGCGACTCCCGCAAGTTTCATCGGTTCGAACGGACGACCGGCAACGCAACCGCGGCGATCGAGTCGGTTGAGGAGCTTGAGCAGGCATACGATGCTGATGATCCGGCATGGGTGCGCGCAATGGACGAACTCTCCCTGCTCGACGAAGCCGGACACGAATTCGATCCAGGCGCAGTGGCCGAAGGAATTTCAACCCCGGTCTTCTTCGGATCGGCCTTGACCACTTTCGGGGTCGGGCTGCTTCTCGAATCGATCATCTCGCTCTCCCCGGCCCCGACTGCCCGAGCGGACTCGGATGGATCACTCAGGCCACTGGACGGCGACTTCTCGGGCCTCGTTTTCAAGGTGCAGGCCAATATGGACCCGCGTCACAGGGACCGCAATGCCTTCATCAGGATCTGCTCCGGCCAGTTCAGCCGGGGAATGAAGGTGCTCAACGCGAGGACCGGCAAGGCGCTCGCCATGAACTACGCCTCGGGCAGCTTCGGACGTCAGCGAGAGACGCTGGAGGAAGCTTTTCCCGGCGACATCGTCGGCGTAGTCAACGCCGCTGACCTGCAAGTGGGTGACACCGTCTACCAGGGCTCTGAGTTGCGCTTCCCCCCACTTCCGACCCTTGCCCCCGAGCATTTCATTCGGATCAGAAACGCGGAT
>CALEMO010000215.1 GCA_937910825.1 uncultured Solirubrobacterales bacterium
TCCGGACGGTTGGTCGCGGCGATCAGGATGACGTTGTCCTTGATCTCGAAGCCGTCCATCTCCACCAGGAGCTGGTTGAGCGTCTGCTCGCGCTCGTCGTGACCGCCACCCGTACCGGCGCCGCGATGGCGGCCGACGGCATCGATTTCGTCCATGAAGATGATGCAGGGAGAGCTCTGCCTGGCCTGCTCGAAAAGGTCACGTACCCGGCTCGCACCGACGCCGACGAACATCTCGACGAAATCCGAGCCGGAGATCGAGAAGAAAGGCACACCGGCTTCACCGGCCACGGCCCGCGCGAGCAGCGTCTTGCCGGTTCCGGGAGGTCCGTAGAGCAACACGCCCTTGGGGATCCGCGCTCCGAGCGCCTGGAATTTTTTCGGGGTCTCAAGAAACTCTTTGATCTCGTAAAGTTCCTGAACGGCTTCATCGGCGCCGGCCACGTCCTTGAAGGAAATCTTTGGCGCGTCGACCGCCATCTTCTTGGCTTTCGACTTACCGAAACTCATCACCTTCGACCCGCCGCCCTGCATCCGATTCATCAGGAAGATCCAGAATCCGATGAATAGCATGAAAGGCAGGATGTAGGTCATCATCGAAAGCAGCGAACTTCCGCCCTTGCCCTTGACTGTGGTCTCGACGTCGTTTGCGACGAGGGAGTTGGTAAGGCTCTGCTCGGTGTTCGGCGGATAGCCGGTTTCGAACTTCTCGCCGGTGCCGGTGCCGCCGTCAGTCGGCTTCTCGGTCACGTCGAGTGAGTTGTCCTTGGTTTTGACCGTTACCGACTGAATCTCGCCCTTGTCCACCTGGGCGAGGAATTCGTTGTAGGTCGGGGGTTCTGGACCGGTGTCAGGGCTGATCACCCGCTGGGCAACGAAGGCGAGGACCACCACCAGCAGGATCGGAAAGGCTGCGCTCTTGAAAAACCGTTTCAAATTGACTCTGGATCGCTTTCTTTTGGCCTGCCCGGTCGAATCCGGGCGTTCAGGCCGAAAGGCCAGACTAGCAGGGAGATAGCGCCGCCCGTTGGCAGTTAGAGGCTTGGTTCGGTGTCATCGGGAAGCTCCGCAACGTAGTCGAGGTTGCGGTAGTGCTGTCCGTAGTCGAGTCCGTAGCCGACGACGAAGGTGTTGGGGATCTCGAAACCGACGTAGCGGATGGGTATCTCGACCCGGCGACGCTCGGGTTTTGTCAGCAGAGAACAGACTTCGATCGAAGCCGGATCCCGCGCCTGAAGGTTTCGCATCAGGTAGTTGAGAGTCAGCCCCGAATCGACGATGTCTTCGACGATCAGCACGTCCCGGCCCGTTATCGAGTCATCGAGATCCTTGAGGATCCGCACCACACCCGAGCTGTCACGCGAAGAGCCGTAGCTGGAAACGGCCATGAAGTCGATCTCGCAGGGAACTTCAAGCTGACGCAGCAGATCGGCGATAAATATCACGGCTCCGCGCAGCACACCGACCATGACCAGGTCCTTGTCCGCGTAGTCGCGGCTGATCTCGAGTCCCAGTTCCCCGACGCGCTGCTCGAGCTGCTCCGTTGAGATGAGCACCTGCCCCACTCTTGCTGAACCATTCATCGCGACGAGTCTAAGTCGTAAACCGGGATCCATGCACTGAAGCCGGTGGCGGCCTCACTCTGATCAGCGTTGCCTGCTGCGTCCGGGGCCCCAGCCGAAAGTCGTGCGCAAAGGCCAGCCCGGGAACCCAGACGATCTGTTCATTGCGCAGCAATACGGGCCAGGCCCCGCGCGCCGAGCGACGCACTTTCGCGTCGGAAAAAAGGTCCTGAACCGTCTTGCTGCCCTCCATGCCGAGCGGACGCAGCCGATCACCGGGCTGCCAGCTCCTGATAGTCAGCCGGCCCCCGGTCGCCCCCCGGTCGAAAACCTCGGTTAGCTCGCCCGAATCCTTTTCCGCTGACGGCTCGAACGGCGGCTCAAGCGTTTTCGCTTCGATCTGCCAGCCCGACCATTCGCAACGCCCGGGCAGTTCCAGGTAGGCGGGAGGCTCCGGCCCAGCCTGGTCTGAACCGGGAACGGCGTGGATGGATCCGCCCTCGATCTCGAAACT
>CALEMO010000216.1 GCA_937910825.1 uncultured Solirubrobacterales bacterium
GCAGTGGAGTTATCGACTCGCATGGGAGAATCTTGACGACTCATGAAAGTAATCATCCAGATCCCCTGCCTCAACGAGGAAGAAAACCTGCCGGCGACGCTGGCGGACCTGCCGCGCGAGATCGCCGGTGTCGACACCCTGGAGACCCTGGTGATTGATGACGGATCGACCGATCGCACCGTAGAAGTGGCTCTGGAATGCGGAGTTGACCACATCATCAAACTTCCGAACAACCGTGGCCTCTCCACCGGTTTCCAGGCCGGACTCGACGCCTGCCTCAAGCTCGGAGCCGACATCGTGGTCAATACCGATGCCGACAATCAGTACTCGGGCGAAGACATCCCGCTGCTGATTGCTCCGATTCTCGAAGGGCGGGCGGAAATGGTGGTCGGTGACCGAGAGGTCGCGGCGATCGACCATTTCTCAACTTCGAAGAAGGTTCTGCAGAAGATCGGCAGCTGGGTGGTCCGCCGCCTGTCCGACACCGAAGTCACCGACGCGACGTCGGGTTTTCGGGCCTACAACCGGGAGGCGGCGCTGCAGCTTCTGGTCGTCGATAACTTTACCTACACGCTCGAGAGCCTGATCCAGGCGGGCAAGACGCAAGTGGCGGTCGACGAGGTGCCGATCCGCACCAACGCCAAGACCCGCGAATCGAGGCTTTTCGGCTCGACCTCCACCTACGTGCGACGCAACGGCCTCGCCATCCTTCGCATCTATACGAGATACGAGCCGCTGACCGTATTTTCGACCCTGGCCGCATTGGCGGGCCTTGCCGCGATCGGCGCCTGGATGCCGTTCCTGCTCGACTGGATCATCAACGGTGACCGCAGCGGCCACATCCAGTCACTGCTGCTCGGAGGAGTGCTTTTCATCGTCTCGATTCAGCTTTTCGCCCTCGGCATCATCGGCGACCTGCTCGCCGGACAGAGAGTCATGACCCAGCGCGTATTCGAGAGGGTGCGGAGGATCGAACTCGAGATGGAGGTCGAGCCGACCCACCGGATCGAGCCTCCCCGCGAGCGCAACCCGGTCTGAGCCAACTTGGGATCGACCGCCGAAACTGATCCCGAAGAGGGCTCAAGGACACGCGACTACGGCAAGACCGCCGGCTTTCTGACGATTGGCGTCGGCCTCACCGGCCTGCTGACCTACGCCTACTTCCTGATCGCCGCGCATGACCTTTCCAAGGATGCCTACGGCGAGATAACCGTCCTCTGGTCGGCCGTATTCATCACCGTTTCGACCCTTTACCGGCCGGTCGACCAATTGCTTTCCCGGCACATTTCAGAGAACATCGAACGCGGGATTTCAGATGCCGGGCCGGTGAAGGTCGCCACCAGGATCCAGGTGGGGCTCGGGATCGGCTTCGCGGTTGTCGCCCTGATTTTCAAGGAACCGCTGGAAAACGGCCTGCTCGCCGGCAACGAAGTTCTCTACTGGGTCTTCTTCTCGGCGGTGCTCTTTTACGCCGCCAGTTACTTCGCCCGCGGCTATCTGGCCGGCCATCAGCAATTCGGCCTGTTCACGGCGCTGATCCTCTCCGAGTCGCTCTTTCGCACCCTTTTTGCCCTGCTGGTTGCAATTGGCATTTTCAGTGGGCAGTCCTTCGTGGCGATTGGCATCGTCGCCGCCCCGCTGCTCAGCCTGCTGGTAGTTCCATTCGCGATATCGAGACGGTCTCGCCGAGAGGAAGCGCAGCGGCTCGAAGCGGCGGCGGATGAAGAACCTGAAGAGTTTTCGTTTTCCCACGGAGCGGGCTTCGTCGGATCGCTTTTCCTGATTATGTTTTCCGAGCAGGTTTTCCTGAATGCGGGACCATTGGTGGTGCGGGGAATCGAAGGGGTCGCCGCGGCCGGTTTCATCTTCAACGTGCTGATGATCGCGCGGGCCCCGCTGCAGCTCTTCCAGGCGGTATCGACCAGCCTCCTGCCCCACCTGACGTCGCTGCATTCGAGCAACGATCCGGAGGCAGAGGCGGAATTCCACCATTCCATCCGCATGGTCTCGCTCGGAATCGTCGCTTTCACGGCGGTCTCGGCACTGGTCATGGCGGTAGCCGGTCCGCAACTGATGCAGCTCGCTTTCTCTGACAAATTCACCTATGACCGACTCGGCCTGCTGCTGGTGACTGCCGGCATGGGCCTTTACCTCCTGGCGGTCACGGTCAACCAGGCCAGCCTCGCACAGGGTCAGGCAAGGCGAGCTTCGATCCGCTGGATCTCCTGCGCGGTCTTCTTCATCGTCTGGACCCTGCTGCCTTTCATCTCTGACGGCAACCTCAGGGTCGAGACCGGTTTCACTCTGACCGCCCTGCTGCTGCTCGGATCGTTGTTCCTGATCTACCGCCGCCCCCGGGGCATCGTTGAAGACCTGCCCTTCGAAGGTAGTAGCGAAGGAATCGAAACGAAACTGGCCGGTTTCGAAGAGGGCAACCTCTAGGGACGGGCGCCGGTTGCGATGTGGACGCGGGCGCCCATAGATACGACACCATCCCGTTCGTGACAGGACATCTTCACG
>CALEMO010000217.1 GCA_937910825.1 uncultured Solirubrobacterales bacterium
GCCTTCTTCGACCATTACCTCGTACATGCTGCGCACGCTGTCGAATATTTCGTTCGAGGCCTCAAGCTGCTGGTCGCGATCCGGTTGCTTGACCACCGGAAAAGTGATCGGCTCACCGAATTGCACGGTCACCTTCGGAAAGGTGAACTTGCTCCAGGGACGTTTGGAGCGCTTCGCATGGATCGCAACCGGCACCACCGGCACCCCGGACTCCAGGGCGATCTTGCCGACCCCCGGCCGTGGCTCACCCAGGCCCCCGGTCCGGGACCGGCCGCCTTCGGCGTAGACCAGCACGGAGCCGCCCATGTCGAAGATCGCCTCAACCGTCTTGAACGCTTCTTCGTCGGCGTGTCCGCGGCGCACGGGAAAAACTCCGCCGTGGGTGAAAATCGAAGTGAGCACCGGCGGTCCGAACAACTGCGACTTCGCCATGAAGCGTAATTTACGGCGCAGGAAAACGCCGCAGAAGAAGTGGTCCATCTGACTGAAGTGGTTGGGCGCGATCAGAACCGCACCTTGCGCGGGCACGTTGTCGGTGGCGAACGCCCGGGTCCGGTAGAGCAAGACGGCAACCGGAGTCAGTACCGCGCGAACCAGTGCGTAGACGGCGTTGGGCTCGCTCGTCCGGGAGCGCTCATGGAACTGGTCAAAATACTCGGCGGGGCGTGGGTCCTTGTAGACCTGAGGTTTGAGTCCTGACATGTAGTTGCAGTACCCTAACCCCGCCTTGCCTCGCGGGTTACTCCGGGGTGCCGGCCGCCCATTCGCGCGAGCGTTCCAGCGCCCGGTGCCACTGCGTCATCAGGGCGTCAGCCTCGTCCCGGTCCATGCGCGGTTCGAAAGTCCGGCTGGCCTTCCACATCCCGGCAACGTCACTCTGGGACCACTTGCCGCAACCGATCCCGGCGAGATATGCCGCCCCGAGTGCGGTCGTTTCCGGGATCTCCAAAACGACCACGGGTACACCCAGCAGATCTGCCTGGAACTGCATCAGCCAGCGATTCGAAACGGCCCCGCCGTCGGCTTTTAGGATTTCGAGTCTGCGTCCGGCGGATTTCTCCTGGGCCCGGACCGCGTCGACCGTCTGGTAGGCGATCGCTTCGAGCGCGGCCCGCGCTATGTGGGCCCGACCGGTGCCACGGGTCAGGCCGACGATCGTTCCCCGGGCGTACGGATCCCACCAGGGTGAGCCGAGCCCGGTCAACGCCGGCACGAAGTAGACGCCATCGTTCGAATCGAGCGAGGACGCCAGCGCCTCGGTCTCATCTGCCTGCTTGATGATGCCGAGACCGTCCCGCAGCCACTGGACGGCCGCCCCGGTGACGAAGATCGAAGCCTCGAGTGCATAGGTGACCTGCTCGTCAATCCCCCAGGCGATCGTCGCCAAGAGGCCCGAATCCGGCACGGGAGCTTCTTCACCCGCGTTGAGCAGGACGAAGCTGCCGGTTCCATATGTGTTTTTCGCCGTCCCCGGCTGATGGCAGGCCTGGCCGAAAAGGGCCGCCTGCTGGTCACCGGCGATGCCGGTCACCGGGACTTCGCCACCGAACTCGGTGGTCGTTCCGAAAGTTCCCGCGGAAGGCATCACCTCCGGCAGGCTTTCCGGATCGACCCCGAACATCTCGCAGAGTTCGCTGTCCCAGGATCGGGAGAAGATGTCGAAGAGCATCGTGCGTGAGGCGTTCGAAAGATCGGTCCGGTGCTCGCCGCAGAGGCGGTGGACCAGCCACGAGTCGATCGTGCCGAAATCGGCCCGGTCGGCCCCGGGGGCGTTTTTGAGCAGCCACTCGATCTTGGTGGCCGAGAAGTAGGGGTCGAGCACCAGCCCCGTACGTTCACGCACCAGCGGCTCGAAGCCACCGGCGCGCAATTCGTCGCAGCGTGCGGCGCCACGGCGGTCCTGCCAGACGAGCGCGTTGTGGATCGGCTTGCCGGAGTCCCGGTCCCAGCCGACTACGGTCTCCCGCTGGTTGGTGATGCCGATCGCGTCAAGCTGCCTGCCGTCGATCCTGGCGCCGGCCAGCGCTCTCAGGGCAACTGAGCGGGTCACCCGCCAGATCTCTTCGGCGTCGTGCTCGACCCATCCCGGCTGTGGGAACTGCTGGCCGAACTCTGCGTAGCCCCGACCCGCGATATGCCCGTTATCGTCAAAAACCAGACAGGTCGAGCCGGTAGTGCCCTGATCGATCGCGAGAATCATCGTCTTGAGAAATACACCTTGGCGAAGTCAAGCATTTGTCGGAAGCGGTGCAGGAAGCCCTGCAGGTCTCGGCCGGTTGCCCGATGGGCGAGTTCGAGTTCGTACTCGCCGACTTTGTAGCCCGCCCTGACGGCGTCGATGGTCATCCCGGTTTCCATGCCGTAGGCCGGTGCGAAAGGCAGCACGGCTTCGAGGACCTCCGTTTTCATCGCCCGCTGGCCCGAGATCGGTGCGTCGGCGAGGAAACCGCAACGCTTCTCGATCACCCAGCGGGAAAAGCCGAGCGCGACACCGAAGCCGCCGCCGACCCGTTTCGCGAAAGCAGCGACCGCGAGATCACATTCCCCCTGTTCAACCGCGTCGACCAGCCGCCCGAGCTGACCGGCGGAAAGCGCCAGGTCGGCGTCACAGAGAAGGACAAGACGCGGCCGCGGATCGGCACTCAGCATCGCTAGCGCACAGGCCGTCATGTTGCCGCCCTTGCCGTGGACCCGGCCGCGGCGGATCACCATCGCGCCCGAAGCGAGCGCGATGTCGTTGGTGCCGTCTTCGGATGCATCGTCGGCAATCCAGATCCCGGCTCCCGGGAAAGTCTTCTTCAGGGCTGCGATCGCCCCGCCGATCGCATCGGCTTCGTTCCTGGCCGCGACAAGGACGGCGAGCCTCGAGCCCTCAGCGTCCCCGGGTGTGTTCGATTCCCCCATCAGCCACAGACCATATCCAGCCCGGAGCCCACAGCTTCTCCAGCGAGCCTGCTTGGGCTAAGGTTCCAGCCATATGGCGAACATCGAAGCCCACATCACCGGAAATGTCTGGAAAATCACCTGCTCGCTGGGTGACAAGATCGAGGACGGCAACGAAGTCGTGATCCTCGAATCAATGAAGATGGAGATTCCGGTCGAGTCCGAAGACGATGGTGTGGTCAAGGAAATCAAGTGCGAAGAGGGTCAGTCGGTCACCGAAGGTGACGTCCTCATCGTGCTCGAGTAGAAGGGGTCGCCGGTGCCAACCGCTGAGACCGGCACGCAGAAACTACTGCTTGACTTCCCGGCCGAAGCGGTCGCCCGGCTGACGATCTCCAATCCGCAGAAGCGAAACGCCCTCGACCACGAGATCCTCGACGCCCTGACCGCGGTGCTGCCCCAACTGGACGACGGCATCTCGATGCGATGCCTGATCATCACCGGGGCGGATCCGATTTTCTCGGCCGGCTATGACATCGGCTCGATTCCGGCGGAGAACTTCGAGCGCGACGCCGAAGCCCTGGTCTCCCATCCGTTTCCGGCGGCACTTTCAGCTATCGACGAGCACCCGTGGCCGATCGTCGCCGCGCTGAATGGCCATTGCCTCGGCGGAGGACTGGAGCTTGCGATCGCCTGTGACCTGAGAATCTGCGCCCGCAGCGCGAAACTCGGCATGCCGCCAGCGAAACTCGGCCTGATCTACGGCCACACCGGCCTGATCCGCTTCATCCAGACGATCGGGGCCCCCCGGACCCGCGAACTCTTTTTCACTGGAGAAAACCTGAAAGCCGAAAGGGCCGAGATGATCGGCCTCGTCAACCAGGTCAGCGAGGATGACGATCTGGCCGAGGCGGCGGTCGAGCTGGCAGCCGGGATAGCCGCGAATGCCCCGCTTTCGATGAAAGGCAACAAGCAGGCGATCGAGATGATCCTCGCCAATCCCGAGCTGTCAGAAGAACAGGAGCGGCAACTGGTCGAATTGCGCGAATCCTGCTTCGCGTCGGAGGACTTCCTCGAAGGCATCACCGCCTTCGGTGAAAAACGCAAGCCCAGGTGGAGCGGGCGCTGAAACTCAGCCCGGCAGTCCCCCGCGCATCTTCAGGATCCGGCCGACCGAGCGCCTGAAGTCGCGGCGGTCCAGCTTTCCACGACGCAGCTGGTCGGCGACCGCATTTTCACCCTTCATCGCCTCGCCGAGGGTCGCGAAAAGCAGCATGTCCATGCCCGCTTTTGCTGCGGCCAGCGAGACCCGTGGTGAAGCGCCGAAAGCCCTCGACGCAACGGTCTCCAGCGAGTCGGTGATCGTCACCCCGCCGAAGCCGAGCCGACGGCGCAGCTCCCCGGTAACGATGTTTTTCGTGAAGGCAGCCGGCCTGCCACTGTAGGCCGGGTAGATCGCCGTACCGACCATCACCAGCTCACCACCGGACTTGATGAACGGCCGGTAGGGCGCCTGGTCGACCTTGCGCAGGGCGGCACGCGACAGGTTCACCCGCTGGACCGCGTCGTCGGTATTCAGGCTGACGTCACCCAACCCGGGAAAATGCTTGGCGGTCGCCGCGACGCCGCTTGCCTGCATCGCCCGGGCGAAGGGTATGGCGGTTCGCGAAACCGACTTCACGGTGCTGCCGAAAGCGCAGTCGTCACTGGCGATGTTGCCGCCCGGACGGGCGACGTCGAGCACCGGTGCCAGGTTGACATTGATCCCGGCGTTCTTCAGGTTGAGCCCGGTCAGCCGGCCCTGCTTCTTCGAGAACCCGGGCCCGCGGCTGCCCATGACTTCGGCCGAAACGGTCGGTGCTCCCGCGAGGCGCTTGACCAGCCCGCCTTCCTGATCGATCATTATCGGCAGCGGGTACCGCCTGAGGCCATCGGGGCGCTTGACCCGATGGATCTGCCTGGTCAGCGAGCGGGCAACCGAGCGGTTCGGCAGGTTGTCGGCAAAAAGGATCACACCTCCCAGGCGCCCGCTTGCGATCGCTTTCCTGATCGCCTTTGGAACGGAGGTTCCGTTGAAGCCGGCGACGAAGCGCTGTCCCGCGAGCATGCGCGGAGAAAGGTCCTTGGGCACCTTCGAAACGAGCGAGACCGGCTCGTAGGCCGGGGCATCGCCCGGGCCCGATCCGGCCTTCAGCCCGAAGAAAAAGGCGGCTGCCACCACGAAACCGCCGACCAGGACCAGCCTGGTCCGGTTGCGGCGTACCTGAGAGCCGGGCTCGCCAAAGTTGATCGGATTCCTGAGCATCCTCTCTTCGATGATACGCAGCGCCTTGATCCGCGCGAGCCCGAACGCTCGGCTGCGCTCAGACCTCTTCGATTACGTCGAGTGTGTCGTCTCCAGTTTCGATACGCAGGCCGGCCTCCGAGAGCAGGTGGGCGACACCGTCGAGGTCGGTGGGCATTCGCCCGGTGCTCAATACGAGCCGAGCCACATCGCCCCGGACCGCCTTTGCCATGTGGGAGATCACCTTGCGCCGGCCGGCGCTCTCGGTGAATCCCCGGACCAGGACCGGCTCGGCATGTTTCGGCTTCCAGGCCGAGCGGTAGCCACCAGAGCGCATGTCGAGCACCAGCTGCCCGGGCTCGTCGAATCCACTGCCTGCCATCGCTTGCGACAGGTGATTTCTCCAGAACCCAGCTAGCCCACCGATCCGGGCGAGCTTGGGCTTCATCGAAAGGCGGTAGTAAGGGATCCGGTCGCCTGGTCGCAGCATCCCCCACAGGCCCGAGGCGATCAGGACTTTTCCATCGGCCCTTTTTCGGGCCAGGGAAGCGAGCGTTGCGAAGTCGAGCCGGTCATAAAGTACGCCGGTATAAACCTCGGCAGCCGGAGCTGCCAGCGAAGAATTGATTCGCGTATTCAGTTCAATCTCGCCGACCTGCCCGGCGGAAATCGACATCACGTCCAGAGCCTTGCGGACCGGTCGCCCGCCCAGTTTTTCCAATTCACGGATGATCTTCTCCCTCGGCTTCGTCAATTGATCGGCGAAGACAAGATCTTCAAGGCATACCGGTTTGCCGGCGGTTGGCGCGGTCTTGCCCTCCGAGGGCGGCAGCAGAATCAGCAAAGGGATCTGGCGGCGCTGAACATCAGTCGAGCACGGTCGGATCGAGCCCGCCGGTCGGACCGAGGTCGGCTCCACCACCTGGCAGCTTCCGGTCGAAGCGTTTGCCGCCCGAACGGAAGGCATCGCCGTAGGTGTAAACCGGCATGCCGATCTCGGTGATTCCGTAGACCCGCGGCTGATCCGCGATGAAGGTCCTCAGGCAGCCGTGGCTGGCCGGATAGTTCGGCACTGACTTGTAACCGTGGGTGGCATATCCCCGAATGAAATATGAGGAGTAATACATTTCTTTCTCGTTGTACCCGGGATCCTTACGATAGAAGTAGAAAGTTCCGAGGATCGTTGGCGTCGCCCGGGCACCGCTGGCGGTCGGGAAAATCGCGTAGGGCTTCTTGCCCCTCGAGAATACGATCACCTGCTTGCCGAGCGGCACCTCCATGTGATCGCCGAGTTCAGGCTTGCGAACGCGATATCCACCCTTGCCGTTGAAGACCTGCTTGACGATCCCCTTCGAGGCACGCGCGTTGCGGCTGTAGTAGTTCAGCTTGCGGTAAGCGAGAACGGCGCGCTCCATCTGTCCGTCGAAACACTTGCCGCCGCTCGGCACGAGCGCCAACCGGTTCAGCGCGTTGCGGAACCCACCTACGATCTTGCCGCACTGGCCACTGTTCAGGCTGACGAACTTGACCCGCCATGACTTGCGCTCTGTCGTATCGCGGCCCACCGGGTCCTTGCCTGAATTACCGAAGTACTCGGCCTGGACCGCATACTTTCCACCCTTCTTGGTGATCACTTTGCTGCGGAAGGTGCCGTAATCTCGCTTGCCCTTTTTCAGCTTGATGCTGCGGTTCAGGTACTTCTTGCCGTTGTGGAAGAAATAGACCCGGACGCGCTGCCTGGGCCGGTATGGGCGCACGCTTCCGGCGACGGTGACCGTCTTCATGATCTTCGCCCTGCCCTTGCTCAGGCCATACGGTTTGACGACGACCGTCGAATCCACGGCCTTGCTTGCCCCGCCACCCGAATTTGCCGCGGTGGCAGCACCGGGAAGCATGACGACCAGCAATGCGGCGAGACCGATCGCGAGAGACGCGGAGCCGGCACGAACAGTGGTATTGCTGAAGGTCGAAAGATTCACTGATTGCTCCTTGGAAGATTGATCCGCAAGAAACCCTGCCGCCAAAGGATAGCTGCTACGCAGGCTCCCAATGGCGCGGCAGCGGAGTTACACCGTACTTACCACGCGTTCGGGCACAGCGGCTTGCGTCAGCACCTCGGTTTCTTCGTCCAGAGACTCGCCGTGATCCCTCATCAGGAAGAAGGCGACCGCAATGCCGATCATCGCGATTCCGACGGACATCACCATCGCATGGCTCAGGCCGTAAACGAACGCGTCCTGGCCGGCCTGGGTGAGC
>CALEMO010000218.1 GCA_937910825.1 uncultured Solirubrobacterales bacterium
GTGAAAGTCGCGTCCTTCTCACCGAGATAGTCCTCATAGAAAATGAGATCTTCGGGGACCTGGGAATCGGTCCTGGTGATCAGCCACCCGATTCCCGGGTAGACCAGACCGAACTTGTGGCCCGAGGCGTTGATCGAGACCACCGAATCCAGGCGGAAATCCCACTCGAAGTCGGGGTGTGAGAAGGGGAATACGAAACCGCCAGAAGCGGCGTCGATATGCATCGGGACTTCGAGCCCCTTGCCCTTGAGTTCATTCAGCATCTCGTCGATGCCGACCACGTCGTCGCATTGCCCGGTGAAGGTCGTTCCGACGACTCCGATCACGCCGATCGTATTTTCGTCGATGTGGTCCCTGAAATCTTCCGCCACCATCGTCGTCTTGCCTTTGGGAATCGGAATCTCGCGGGACTCCACATCGAAGTAGCGGCAGAACTTGTCCCACACCACGTGCACATCGGCGCCATAAACAAGATTGGGTGTGGCGTCGGACTTGCCCGCTTTCTTCCGCCGGTTCTTCCAGTTCCACTTCATCGAGAGGGCGCCGAGCATCACCGCTTCGGAAGATCCTGCGCAGGCGGTGCCTGGAGTTTCCTGTCCATCGGGGCCATTGAACAGGTCGTGAATCATGCGTACGCAGCGCTTGGAGACTTCGGCCGTACGCGGATACTCAGCATGGTCGATGTAATTTCGATGAAGGTTTTCGGCGATCACTGTATGCGCCTCAGGCTCCATCCAGGTGGTCACGAAAGTCGCCAGGTTCTTGTTCGGTTCACCGTCCAGCATCATTTCGGAGCGGATCACGTTCAGTGCGGCACGTGCAGAGATTCCTGAATCAGGCATCTGGCGGTCCGGCGTCGGCTTGACAATCTCTTCGATCGGTCTCGCGAGCAGTTGCTCAGCCAGGTGCGTCTCCTGCTCCCGATTCAAAGGCTGCTCGCGCTCACCATGTTCAGCTTCGGACATTCTGCTCCTCGATCGATTTTCTTGCCGCCGACAATCTATCGTTTGCCGAACCTACAAAGTAGCCCGATCCGTGTGAAGTCGCGGCAATCTTCTCCAGCGACCGCCATGGGCCACGCTCCTGTAGAACAGGCGGACCATGAATTCAGCATCAGAAGCGCTGCGCGTCAGATTCGCACCGTCCCCGACCGGCGCCCTCCATATCGGTGGCGCCCGTACGGCGCTCTACAACTGGCTGGCCGCCCGCCACAGTGAAGGCACACTGGTTCTGCGCATAGAAGACACAGACCTCGAGCGGTCCACGGAAGAGAACGTTGAACAGATCATCGAGGCGCTTGACTGGCTCGAGCTCGACTGGGACGAAGGGCCGGTATCGCAAGCGGGGCGTGCCGCCAACCACGCTGATGCGCTTCAGCGGCTATTAGAAAGTGGCGCTGCCTATCGTGATCCGGCCAAGGCGGAAGACGTCAAGGCCTGGAAGGCCGAGCATGGCGCCGACCGTGGCTATCGCGGTGCACCGGGAAGCGAAGGCGCGATCCGCCTGAAGGTCCCGGACGAGGGCGACACGGTGGTTCACGACATGATCCGGGGAGAGGTTCGTTTCCCCAACTCGAGCTACGACGATTTTGTGATCGCCAGGGGGGACGGTTCGGTCCTCTACAACTTCGCGGTCTCGGTCGACGATGCGGAGATGGGGATCACCGAGGTGATCAGGGGTGACGACCACCTCTCAAATACTCCCAAGCAGCTGCTGGTTCTCGAAGCCCTGGGCCACCAGCCGCCGCGCTACGCGCATGTGCCGCTGTTGCATGGCCCGGACGGCAAGAAGCTCTCCAAGCGACACGGTGCCGCTTCGGTTCAGGAGCTGCGCGACGCGGGCTACCTGCCGGCTGCGGTCCGCAACTACGTGGCGCTGTTGGGGTGGGGCCCCGGAGACGACGAGACGCTGCTTTCGACTGAGGAGCTTGTCAAGAGGTTCGATCCAAGCGACGTGGGCCGCTCCTCGGCGGTCTTCGACGAACAAAAACTTCGATGGATGAACGGTCGGTACATGCGGGAAATGCCGCTAGAAGAGTACGCGCGGGCCGTCGCGGCACATAACGAAAGGGAGCTTGATCCATTGCTCCATTCGGCCTGTGAGATAGCCCAGGAGAAGGCGCAGACACTCAACGAAGTCTGGCCTTTGATCCGTTTCGTCTTCGAGCCGCCAATTGAAGACGAAAAGGCATGGCGCAAGATCATGAAAGGCGACGCCGGCAAGGCGTTGGAGGCCTCCCGTGAGGCACTGGAAGCAGTGGAAGAGTTCGACGCGGGATCGGTCGAAACAGCCGTCGGTCCGATCCCGGAAATGCTCGGGTTGAAGCCGGGCAAGGTCTACCAGCCGATCAGGGTTGCGATCACTGGAACGACGGTTTCCCCCGGGATCTTCGAGTCGATAGCCGTTCTCGGGCGAGAGAAGACGCTGCTGCGGATCACCGACGCGCTCGAGCGCCTCGCGGCTTCGGTGCCCGAACCTGACTGAGCTTAAGCTCACCCGCGGCCCCGGTGTTGTAGAAAGGGGGTGTGATATCGGTAACTTCGAAATCGCGTTACGCCGTGGTGGCGATGGCAGAACTCTCCCGCTCGGGCGAGAAGCCGATGCCGGTCAAAGAGCTTGCCGAGCGCCGCGGAATCCCTGACCAGTTCCTCGAGCAGCTTTTCTCGATTTTGAGAAGGTCGGGCCTTTTGACCAGCCATCGCGGTAGCAAGGGCGGCTATACGCTTGCGCGCTCGGCTGAAGACATTTCGGTTCTTGAAGTCGTTCAGGCTTTGGACGGAAAGGTCGGCCAGGAAGCAGACGAAGCTGGCGGGATATGGGCCGAAGGCATCGAGTCACTCCGGGCGGTGTTTTCGGAGACTTCGATCGCCGATATCGCGCGCCGTGAAGCCGAGGATGCAGCCGCCGGGACGTACTTCATTTGATTGCGCCGCAGGCATCGGCGACAGTCGGAGGCACTCCGCTGGTCTCGCTCGCCCGCATGGGACGGGACTCGGGTGCTGAAGTCTGCGGCAAGCTCGAATACTTCAATCCGGGCGGGTCCGTGAAGGACCGGATCGGCGCGGCGATGATCGGAGCGGCCGAAGCCCAGGGGAAACTGGTGCATGGCGAGTCGTTGATCGTCGAGCCGACCAGCGGCAATACGGGTATTGCCC
>CALEMO010000219.1 GCA_937910825.1 uncultured Solirubrobacterales bacterium
CTTTTGATCATGCGGCCGTCGCCGATCGCCTGGGTCAGCGATGCGTCGAAGATCGAAGAATGGGGGTCGCCAACGATGTCAGTCGAAACGATCGGGTCTTCGGTATAGGCGAGGATGCCCTTGAGCGGACCTTCAGCAGCCGCCTTTACGGCGGCGTTTACCTCTTCGGCCGAAGTCGGACTGGATGGGGTGAAAGTCAGGTCCACCATGGATCCCGTCGCGACCGGAGCCCGCACGGCGAATCCGTTGAGCTTGCCGGCAAGCTCGGGCAGGACCAGGCTGACCGCCTTCGCGGCACCCGTGGTCGTCGGAATAAGGTTCAGCGCGGCTGCCCGGGCCCGGCGCAGGTCCGAATGCGGCATGTCCTGAAGACGCTGGTCCGATGTGTAGGCGTGGATCGTGGTCATCAGGCCGTGTTCAATGCCCACCGAATCGTTGATCGCCTTGGCAAACGGAGCCAGGCAGTTTGTGGTGCAGGAGGCATTCGAAATGATGTCATGCTCGGCCGGGTCGTACTGGTCGAAGTTGACTCCGAGGACCAGGGTGGTATCCGGCTCCTTTGCCGGGGCCGAGATGATCACCTTGCTTGCACCCGCTTCGAGATGCTTGGCGGCGTCCGCCCTGGCAGTGAAGAAGCCGGTTGATTCCAGCACGACATCAACGCCGAGGTCCGACCATGGAAGCTGAGCGGGATCGCGTTCAGAAAGAGCCTTGATTTCCTTGCCGTCGACCGTGATCGCACCCTCGCTGGACTCGACGGTGCCGTCGAAACGACCAAGGATCGAGTCGTACTTCAGCAGGTGGGCCAGAGTTTCGTTGTCGGTGAGGTCGTTGATCGCGACCACGTCGATATCCGCGTTCGCTTCGTGAGCCGCGCGAAATACGTTTCGCCCGATTCGACCAAACCCGTTAATTGCCACCTTGACGCCCATTCGTTACCGCCTCCTGATCTTGCTGGATCTGATGTTGTCGATGTTATTGCTCCGGAGTGTCTGAATCAGCCCGGATCGCCGAGCTCAGTCGGATCCGACGGTGAGTTCGATGTCATGGCCGTCCGGGTCCCTGAGGAACGCGGAATATGAACCCGATCCATGGCCGCCGGGCTCGCCGGGCATTGCCACGTTCGAGCCACCCGCGCGGCATCCACCCTCCCACGACGCCTTGACCGCGGCGATTCCGGGGGCACCCAGGCTTACCAGGGTGCCTTCAGCCCGCGCACCGGCTCTCTCGGTGATGAAAAAGATCGGCCGGGAAATACCGTAGCCGATTGCGTCGTCGCCGTTTACGTGGCGACGCCAGCCGAGCGGGGAGAGCAAGGCATCGTAGAACTCGGACGAGCGGGACATATTCGAGACTTCAATGACGATGTGATGTAGCACTTGCCCAAGGCTATTGGACCGGCGCCAATGAACACCGCGTGGCCAGAGCCGGCCATCTGCTCAGCCCCGGGGGGTCCAGCGGAAGAATCGCAACGAAATCAACAACCCGGCGACTCCCCAGATCCCTACCACCAGCAGATCGCCCCATGCGAAGCCGGATCCAACAGTGTTCGGGTTGTATGCCTGGAAAAAAGCCTCGAAGAAATCGCGGATCGGGAAAATGCTGGCGACCGCAAGCACGCCATCGGGAATCTCGGATTCCGGAACGAAAATTCCGGAGAGGAAATACAGGGGCAGGGTGATCAGGTTGGTGATCGCCGGGGCGGATTCACGCGAAGGGATGACCGTGGTCAAAGCGATACCCAGGCAGCAGAAACAGGAGGCGCCGATCAGCAGGGTCACGGCAACTGCCGGCAGCCTTTCCCATGGAATGGGGGCGTCGTAGAGAATCCTGCCGATCAAGGTGACGACGACGACCATCAGGACCGATATTACGATCGCATTGCCGACCCGGCCGGCGATGAATACCCAGGAAGGAAGGGGTGTACCCCGGCCGCGCTTGAGCAGGCCCGCTTCCCTGTAGATGACGAGATTCGTCGCCAGACTGACCATGGTCGCGGAGATCACCGAAAGGGTCACGATCGCCGGGACGTAGTAGGTGGTCGTCGGCAGGTTGTCGAGTGACTCGATCTTTTCGTTGCCGAAAATGGTCGCGAAAATAAGCAGGAAAATCACCGGCAGCAGCGCCGTAAAGAAGACCGATGCC
>CALEMO010000220.1 GCA_937910825.1 uncultured Solirubrobacterales bacterium
CCGGTGGGTCAGGGCGCAGGTCCTCAACTGGGCCTTCGACCTTCCCTTCGTCAGCTATCTCGTCCGCCGGGTCGGCGGGGTGGCCGCGAACCCGGCAAATCTCAGCCGCCTGCTCGATGCCGACCTTCCGGTGATGGTGTTCCCCGAGGGCGCCAAGGGTTTCGGCAAGAGCTTCTCGGAGCGTTATCGCCTGCAGCGTTTCGGCCGCGGCGGATTCGTCGAAGTCGCCCTGGAGACTGGGTCCCCGATCATCCCGGTGGCCGTCGTCGGTGCGGAAGAGATTTACCCGAAGCTGGGTGAATCCTCGCTGCTCGCCCGACTCACCGGGGCCCCCTACGTGCCGATCACACCCACCTTTCCCTGGCTGGGACCGCTCGGACTGCTGCCGTTGCCGTCGAGGTGGCGGATCGAATTCCTCGAACCGATCGACCTCTCCGGATATGGACCCGGAGCCAGCCAGGACCGCTCACTCGTCTTTGATTTATCAGAGCAGGTGAGGGAGACGGTTCAGGAGGCTCTTTACCGGGGACTGGTGGCGCGCGGCCCCGCCTATTTCTGATCTGCCAGTTGGGCTGATGGTCAAGAAACGGCCGTTCCGGCCGGCGCTACCGAGCGGTAGGCGCCTCTACGGAGCCATTTGTTGGCTCTGAGACTGGTCTTTAAGGTTCGTTTACCAATCGAACAAGATCTGTGAGCCCATTTGCTCCGACGGGCTAAAAGATCGCCCCCCTCCGAAACTTACGGTTATGCGGTCAGCAAATCGTCTAACCCGACCGCGGGCTTCACCCCGCGTTTCTAGGAGGAACTACTCGTATGAGCTTCAAGAAACTCGGCATAGCGTCATTTTTGGCGCTGCTTGCCGCCCTGGTTGTGCCAGGGCTGGCTTCGGCCGCACCTGGCGACGCGGCTTTCGCCGCTGAGGGGCTCGAACTGGATCTGGTCTGGGTCGGGTTGGCAACCGTTCTCGTCTTCTTCATGCAGGCGGGATTCATGTTCCTGGAGATCGGTTTCTCCCGGATGAAGAATGCCGGCACCGGCGTCGCGAAGATTTTTGTCAACTTCGCGGTCGTTTCGATCGCCTGGTGGGCGATCGGCTACGGAATCTCTGGCGCGGGCGAAGGCTCGCTCGCCAATTTCATTGGCACGGATGGGTTCTTCTTCCACTTCGATCAGGACATTCTCGGCACAGCCGTCACCGCCGACACCGCGATGTACATGCTGTTCGGCATGTCTTTCTGTGCCGTCTCGCTGGCAATCGTCTGGGGTACGACGCTGGAGCGCATCAAGTTCAGCGCCTATGTGATCTACGCCGTCATTTTCGGCGCTTTGATCTACCCGATCGTTGCCCACTCGGTATACGGCGGCGGCCTGCTGTCCGATATCGGTGGCAAGCCGGTGATGGATTTCGCCGGTTCCTCGGTGGTCCACCTCACCGGTGCGGTCGGTGGCCTGGCAGCGCTGCTCTTGCTCGGCGCGCGTAAAGGCAAGTACGGAGCCGATGGCTCCGCCCGGGCGATTCCAGGTCATTCGATGCCGCTGGTCGGTCTCGGTGTGATCATTCTGTGGATCGGCTGGTTCGGATTCAACGGAGGTTCGACTTTCGGCACCGAAGGCGGATTCTTCGCCGAAGTGATGCTGAACACCCAGCTTGCTGCGGCCGCCGGTGTGATCGGTGCGAGTCTCGTCGTTTACTTCAAGACGAAAGCGCTCGATGTAGGCATGGCCGGCAACGGTGCGATCGCAGGCCTGGTCGGAATCACGGCAGGCTGTGGTTACGTTGAGTACTGGGCGGCCCCGATCATCGGCCTGCTTGCCGGTGTTCTGGTGGTATTTGGTGTGCTCGCGATCGAGAAGTACCTGGACGACCCGATCGGAGTCCTTTCGGCACACGGTCTGGCCGGTATCTGGGGAACTCTGGCGGTAGGAATCTTCGGATCTCCCCGCCTGGTCGCAGAAGGTGCCGGTTCCGGCATCTGGTACTCCATTTTCGGAGACCAGTCCATGAGCGCGACCTTTGGTCAGCTCGGGGTCCAGGCAGTCGGTGTAGCCGCGACGTTCGTATTCGTCCTGGCAGCTTCATACGCCGTGTTCGCGATCATCAAGGCAACCACTGGCCTGAGGGTCTCGGAAGAGGAAGAAGACGCCGGTCTCGACATTTCCAGTCACGGGATGTACGGGTATCCGGAAGCTTTCATTCCGCAGCCGGAATACCCTTCGGTTAACTACACGCCTTCCATGGCCGGTACTCCGGTAGCGCCTTTGGAATCATCGACAAGCGATCAGGCATAGGAGGGGGTGAATTAGTTGAAGAAGATAGAAGCATTCATCAGACACGAAGCGTTCGAACCGATCAGGTCTGAGCTGTTGGAGAAGGGGTTCCCCTCGATCTCCATGGTTGAGGCCAAAGGATCAGGTCGACAGAAGGG
>CALEMO010000221.1 GCA_937910825.1 uncultured Solirubrobacterales bacterium
GGCCTGGATCTCACCGCCGGCTTGATAATCGTTCGAGTCACAGCACCGGTGATCGCCGAAACGGATTTGACCTGTTCTCCCACTTCTTCCGTCGCAAACAGCTGCATCGTCGTCTGCGCGAGAATCGCGTCGTCAAGTTCGGCCGCAGTCGAACTGAGTGCCTCGAATGCGTCGCCCCCGGGGGCGCGCTCGGGCATTTCTTCGTCAAGTTCTTCCAGCTCGTCTTCCATCGCCGGATCAAGCTCGATCGCATGCCTGCGCTCACGCTCTACCTCAAATGCGAGCTGCTTGAGCCTGGCGTCGGCCGGCAGCAACAGGTAGCTCATCTGCCGCTTCGGTCTCGGCGTGGTCCTGATGAAGCGTCCGACGACCTGGCGGAAGAACAGTTCAGTTCGCGCGGCGGTGGCGTATACGCCGACCCGGAGGCGCGGGATGTCAACCCCTTCCGAGACCATCAGCACGGATACGAGCCAGCGCTGGTCGCTGCCGGCGAAGGCATTGATCCGCCGACTCGCCCCGGGCTCGTCGCTCATCACGATTTCAGGCTGTTGGTCGGAAATGAAATTCAGCTGCCGGGCAATTGCCCTGGCATGTTCCTGGTCAGAGGCAACCACCAGGCCACCAGCATCTTCATGGCCCGCTGCCCTGACTTCGTCCAGTTTCGTGTCCGCGTCCCTGAGCACTTTGCCCATCCAGTCCCCGTCAGCCTCAAGGGCAGTGCGCAGGCGCCGGGCTGACTCGGCAGCGGGCAGTACGAGGTCAAAATCAGCGTTTCTCACCCGTCCATCGCTGACCCATTCCATCTCTCCGTCGTAGGGAAGGAAGGTCATCGGCCGGCAGACCCGGTCGATCAGGGCGTCCGGATAGCCGTAGACGAAATCGGCCCGACTCAGACCCTCCTCGTCGTAGTGGACCCAGGGGATCGCCGCGTTGTCCGAGCGGAAAGGAGTGCCGGAAAGAAGCAGGCGGAAGGTGGCATGGTCGAATGCCTGGCGGGCACTGGCTCCCCAACTTGCCTGCTCGCCCATGTGATGCGGCTCATCGGCGATCACCAGAGTTGGCCGTCGCGAAGCCCGGGCATGGACCGTAGGGTCGGCGGCGACGGTCTGGTAGGTAAACGCCACCCCGTGGAAATCCGAGATCTCGGGGCCATCGGCATTCGGGCGATTCGGCTCCAGGTCGATTCCACAGCGAGCGGCATCCTGCGCCCACTGCCGGCAGATGTGGGTGGTCGGAGCAACGACCACCACCCGGCTCACCCTTCCTGACGAAAGCATGCGGTGGGCGACCTTCAGGCCGAAAGTCGTCTTGCCCGCGGCAGGAGTCGCCGAAGTGAGGAAACTGTCTCCCTGAAACAGCTCGATCTGCTCGATTGTCCGCTTCTGCCAATCCCTGAGCCCACGGGCTTTCGGCCACTCAGGGAGCGGGGTCCGGGGTCCGAAACCCGCATCGTGATGAGTGGAAGTACTGCTCAAGGATGCTGGAGGGTAAGGCTTCCGCCGGTCGTCAGTTTTCAGAGGTACCCACGGGCCGCCCGGGCGGCCGCGGCACCGTAGCTTCCGCCGAAGAGGATCGCGTGGATCAGGAGTGGCTGAACCTGCCAGAGTTCGACCCGCTGTCTGAAGTCGGGCTCGAGCGGAAACTCTTCCTTGTATGCCGCCAGGAAGCGGTCCGACGGCGCTCCGAAGAGGGCCAGCATGGCCAGATCCATTTCACGATGAGCAGCATGCGCGGCAGGGTCTACCAGGCAGGGCCGCCCGCCTTCAGTGACCAGCAGGTTGCCGGACCAGAGATCGCCGTGGGTCAGGGCCGGGGGTTCAGCCACCCCTGCGATTTGATCGATCCGCGCGCACAAAGTTGTTATCTGGCGGGCGGCTTCAGTGTCGATTCGACCGACGTTGATCGCCTGCCTGACCAGGCCTTCGAGCCTCGCCGCGTAACAGGGGCCGAAACCGCGCCCGGAATCCGCCTCAACGCAGCGGCCGAGATCCACCGGACCCACGTGCAGACTCCGGTCCGGTGCTCCTTCTGGCAACTGGCCGTACCGGGTCGCCTCGATTCGGTGGATTCCCGCAAGACCTCGTCCGAACTCCTCTTCGCCATTGGCGTCCAGGCGGCCACCGGGCTCGACCCATTCGAGCATCAGGGCGGGGACCGGCTGCTCGACTACACCGAGTACAGCCGGCACCAGAATCGTCCCGGCTTCAGCCAGCCAGCGAAGACCAGCGGCTTCCATCTGAAATTCCTCGAGCGGGGCATCGGGCCTGCTTTTCAGAAATATCTCGCGATCGTCGGCGAGGGTCAACTTCCAGGCCGCGTTTATGTCACCGCCGGCGCAGGGCTCGGATTCGGTTAGCCGAGTGCCGAGGCACTCTGCGGCTGACGCGAAAAGCGCTTCCACCTCAGACCCACTCATGCTGCCAGATTAGCTTTGCCACCGGCGGTTTTTCACAATTCGGTCGCGCCGATCCGCGATCATGCCTGCATGTCCACCGATCCGATCAGACTTGAAAGCCGAAGCGGCCTTGCGGCTACCTTCGTCCCGCAAGCCGGAATGATCGCCATTTCGCTCGAATACGGGGGCCAGGAGCTGCTGGGACAGCGAGGCGGGCTCGACAGCTATGTCGCGTCCGGCAAGACCATGGGCATCCCCATCCTCTACCCCTGGGCAAACCGGCTGGCGCGCGACTCCTACGAGTTCGCCGGCAAGTCGGTGGTACTCGGCAGCGGCACCCCACGTATCCGTCGGGATTCGAACGGGCTGGTGATCCACGGGACGCTCGCGGCGTACCCGGGGTGGCAGGTCGAGCGGGTTTCCCCGGACGACACCGGCGATGGAGCATCCTTGCGGGCGACGCTCGACTTCGGATCCGAGCCGGAACTGCTCGCAAGCTTTCCATACCCACACCAGCTCACCCTTGAAGCAGTCCTTCGGGCAGACACCCTCTCGCTGAGCACAATCGTCACAGCGACCGGGGACCTGCCGGTACCGCTGGCTTTCGGTTTCCACCCGTACATCGCGCTGCCGGATAGCGATCGCAGTCAATGGACGATCGACCTGCCGGCGATGATGCTGGTCGAAGCCGACGATCGCGGAATCCCCACCGGTGAGTTCCAGCCCTTCGATCCGGGTCCGCGCAAGCTTGGTACCGACGACTGGGACCAGGGCTTTTGCGAGGTCGAAGAAGGTTCCGAGTTCACGGTCAGCAGCGAGAGTTGGAAAGCGGCGGTTCGCTTCGATTCCGGATATAGCGCCAGCCAGGTATTTGCACCGGCTGGGGAAGACCTGGTCTGTTTCGAACCGATGAAGGCTCCGTCCAACGCATTGGTGACCGGGCGGGGACTCAGATCGGTTGAGCCGGGCGAAAGCGACCTCAGTCGTTTCTCGATAACCGTGGTCGGCGGATCCCCTTTTGAAGGAGAAACCGGCAGTGAGTTGCGAGCCGGGCGAGGGTTTCTCCTTGCCAGCGAAGAGCCCGGCAGCGAAATACGGCGGGTCGCCCTGGAGCAGGTCAGCTCGGCACTCGCCGCCCTGCGGGACCATCGCCCGGAAGAGAGGGGCGAGGCGGTTCACCAGGCCCGCAAAGAGATGAAGAAACTGCGTTCGTTGCTCAGGCTGGTCCGCGAAGAACTCGGGTTGGACACCTTCCGATCGGAGAACCATCGCTACCGCGACGCCTCCCGACTGCTTTCGCAGCAGCGCGACGGTGACGCTCTGTTCGAGGCGGTCGATTCCCTTCGAGATGAGTATCCATCGCATGCGCCTCCGATCGACCTGCTTGTCCGGGACCTTCGCGCCGCTGGTCAAGACTCTTCGCCTGGCGGTGCAGATCTGCTGGAAAGCGGTACCAGCATGGAAATGGCTGCGCGGCGGATCGAAGCCGGAGGCGATCTGATACGAGGCTGGAAACTCGGCAAAGACGACTGGAACCTTTTCGAGAAAGGACTTCGCCGCACCTATCGCGACGGCCGCCGGGCGATGAAAAAGGCAGAAAGCTCTCGCACGCCTGAATCGGTCCATGAATGGCGCAAGCGGGTCAAGGACCTCTGGTACCAGCTGCGCCTGCTGAGAAACGCCTGGCGGGCGACCATGAAGACGCTGGCGGGCGAGGTAGGGGATCTGGCCGAACTGCTCGGCGAACATCACGACCTGGCCGTTCTGGTCGAAGAGCTTGAACGCCGAATCGCCGGCGGCTCGGACTACGCCGCGCTGGAGGAGTTCGCGCTCGCGCGCCAGGGTGAGCTGATCGGGGATGCCCTGCCCCTCGGACATCGCATCTATTCGGAAACGCCGCAGGATTTCGTAGCCAGAATCGGCAGCTACTGGTTGTCCTGAGGTCCTGAGCGCAGGCTGGGCCATCTGAAACCGGTGGTCCGCCACGCCAGAATCAGGGCCTCGACCAGCGCAATCACGGCGAACAGGCCGAAGGCGATACCCCAGAATTCATCCGGATAGATCCGCCTCAGGGTGGAACCGTCTGCGAACCTCCACGAGTCGCCTTCAAAAAACACCGAATGGAAGCCGTCAAAGAAGGCATCGAACGCAATCAGCATCACCAGCCCGGCGATCGCCATGATGATCAGAGTGAGCCATGCGCCCCGGCCCAGTGCCGCGCGTAACGCCCCACGGCCGGCTCGCTTCACAAGGGCGAAACCTGAAGCACCTCCGGCGACCAGGGCGACCAGCCAGACCAGCAGGGATGCCTTGACCAGACCCGATACGTCTTCCATGTGGTTGATCTCCTTCGGCTGGAACGCGGGCTGGCCGTCGGGCAGGGTCGCCGTTTCCAGGAGCTCCGTGCCTGCGCCGACCGGCCAGATCGAGCGGATCCCGGTTTCGGCCAATTCGGTACGGGAGCCACCGGCCAGACCCAGCGGGTCCTCTGGAAATCCGGGCAGGGCATAGATCAGGTCGGCCAGCCAGGGCACCAGCAGAATGATCAGCGCGTTGCCGAGCAGGATCGACGGGACCGCGAGCATGATGACGATCCCCAGCGGATTCGATAGGCGCACCCGCTGATCGTACCGGGCCGGGGTAGTGGTCGGACCGGGTTGTCGGCAAGGCCGGGACCGCGGTTGGGGTACCGTTCAGGTATGCCGTACAAGCACGATAAAGATCAAGAGAAGCGCGAAGCCGAACGGCCTGTGAATGAAGCCGGGGGTGGAGTATCGGAAGGCTTCGAAGGATCCGAAGCCCAGTTGATCGAGCAGGCGGAAAACTTGGACCGGGGAAGGAACCCCAAGTACGACGCCGGCAAGGTTGAAGCCGAACGCTCCGAAGCCGTCTACGGAGAGGCCGACGAAGAGCACGTGAGCGAACGTGACCGGGATCCGGAAGACGGCTGAGTGGCCAACTACAACACCACCGTCGACAGTCCGAAAAGTCCGGAAGAAGCTTTCGACTACCTGTCCGACTTCACCACCGCGGGCGAATGGGACGCGAACACCGTCTCTTCGGAACTGGTCAAGGGTGATGCGAAAGAGGTCGGAGCCGAGTACCGGGTCGTGACCAGGTTCGGCGGCCGGGAGATGACCCTGACCTACAGGACCGTCGAGCTCGACCGGCCCCGAAAGGTCGTTCTCGAAAGCGGAAACAGCAGTACGAAAATTACCGACACGATGAGCTTCGAGCCGACAGCATCCGGGACCCGGGTCACCTATGACGCGAACGTTGCTCCCCGTGGCCTGGCAAAGCTCCTCGATCCCGTCCTCACCCTGATTTTCAAGCGGGTCGGAGACAACGCGGCCAAGGGCCTGCGTGAGGCACTGGGAGCCGACAGCGACAAGTGAGCCGAGGAGCGGTTGCAATAGTCGGCGCTGGATTCGCCGGCCTCAAGTGCGCTCTCGAGCTCCAGCAAAAGGGGATCCCCTACGCCATCTATGAAGCTTCCGATGGCGTCGGCGGACGGGCTCGCACCGACGAACTTGAGGGGTTCCGGCTCGACCGGGGTTTCCAGGTGCTGCTAACCGCCTACCCTGAAGCCCAAAAAAGCTTCAGTTACGAATCGCTGCGCCTCGGGTCATTTGTACCCGGGGCCATGGTCCGGATGCGCGGTATCTTTGCCGAGTTTGCCGACCCCCTGAGGAGGCCGCGCTCGGCGATCGGTGCCGCCTCCTCCCCGATCGGAACTTTCGCCGACAAGCTGCGCCTCTTCCGCATGCGCAGCGAATTGGTCGCCGCCGATCCCCAGGCCCTGATGCGCAGGCCCGAGACCACGACTCTCGAAGCCCTGGTCGACCGCGGTTTTTCGACCTCGATGATCGAAGGTTTCTTCCGGCCGTTCTTCGGCGGAGTGTTCATCGACCCGGATCTGGTCACTTCGAGCCGGATAATGGAGATCTTCATGAGGTGCTTTTCTACCGGCGATACGGCCCTGCCGGCCGGTGGTATGGGGCGCCTGGCCGAACAGCTGGCCTCGGACCTCGATGCCGGGTCGATACACCTGAATCATGCGGTGCGAAAAGTCGAAACCGACGGTCTGGTGCTCGACGACGGATCGCGGGTTGATGCTGAAGCCGTGGTCGTCGCGGTCGACGAGAGTTCTGCTTCAGGGCTCTGCGGCCTGCCGGCGCCCCAGGGCCAGGGAAGGGTCACGACCTGCCTCTACTTCGATGCGCCCGAATCGGCTGTCGCAGGACCCTGGCTGGTCCTTTCGCCGGGGAACGGCGGCCCGATCAACGAGCTTGCCGTCCCCAGTTCGGTTGCTTCGGGCTACGCCCCGCCCGGGCGCTCCCTGGTTTCGGTCAGCACCCTGGAGACGGATGACGAAGCCAGCCTGCTCGAATCGGTGAAGTTCGAACTGGCCGAATGGTTTGGAGCGGAGGCCGTCTCAATCTGGCGTCACCTGCGCAGCTACAGGGTCGAGCACGCCCTGCCTTCGTTCGAGCCGGGGCGCTCCAGGCCGACCGGCGAGGACCCCCGTCTCGAGTCCGGATTGTTCATCTGCGGCGACCACCGCGAGACGCCTTCGATCCAGGGCGCGCTCGTTTCGGGGCGCAAGGCGGCAAGAGCGGTCGGGCGGCAACTGGCGGCATCCGCATGAACCCGGCGGCCCGGATCGCCGGGGCACTGCCCCTGCCTCTCGGGCGCCGCCAGGCACCGTCGGCGGAATCAGTTGACGGATTCTTCCCCGCCGAGAGCATGATCAGAAGGCTTCACGGCCAGCGGATCGTGGCCATCTCGGGAGTCCGGGCCCTGCTGATGCAGGCCTGTGACCCGCTCGCCGTGGTCGGATTCGACCGGCATTCGAAGATCTTCTCCGACCCGCAGAAGCGTCTGGTCAGCACCGACCAGCGCATGAGCCGGATGTACTTCGGCGACAAAGAGACCGCGCTTCGAACAGGGGCCGAAATCCAGGCCATGCACGGACGGGTCAGCGGCAAGGTGACCGAGGACTACGGACCGATCCCGGCCGGTACTCCCTACGCGGCCGACGACCCGGAACTGATGCTGTGGACCCTGGCCACCCTGGCCGATTCAGCCCTGCTCTATTACCAGCGCTTCGTCGGACGGCTGGACGATGACGAGCGCGAGTCCTACTGGTCCGACTATCGGCAGATCGGCCTGCTCCTGGGCATGCCCGCCACTTCGATGCCGGCCAACGAACCGGAGCTGCGCGAGTACATCCAGGAACGCCTGGGTGATGGCTCGCTCTACATCTCAGGAGATATACGCGACCGTTCCAAGGCGATCATCTTCGATCCTCCCTTTCGCGGCCTGACCCGGATTGCGGTGGCGCCGCTGACCGAGGCGATCAAGCTCAGTTCGGTGGGACTGCTGCCGCCGGAGATCAGGTATCTCTACGGATTCAGCTGGAACCCGGTCCGCGAGGCGATGCTCGACGCCTCTGTTCTCCAGATCCGAATCGCCCAACGCCTCTGGCTGGATGCGGTCCGCAAGCACCCGGCCGCCCGGGCTCCGGCCGGCGACGTTTTCGGTGAGCGCCCTCGCCGGGTCACTTAGCGAGCCTGACCTGAATGCCTGACTGGTCTCGGGTC
>CALEMO010000222.1 GCA_937910825.1 uncultured Solirubrobacterales bacterium
AGCTGGGCCGCGACGCTCGCCGGGTCGAGCCCGACATCAAGGCAGGTCCGCAGGTGCTCTACCGCGGTCGATAGCGCTATAGCAAGCTCCCAGGCCGGTGAAGCACCGGCCTCCACGTAGGGGTTCGTATCCACGCCCAGAGTCCGGACCTTGGAAAAACTCCGGCTGACTTCATGCGCAAGGCCGGCGGCCCGGGCGAGACCGTCCTCCGGTGCGAACGGCAGGCTGCCGTCGCGAACCAGGGTTCCGATCGGATCGGCACGGAATGAGGCGATTGCGACTTCGGGCGAGATCCCGTTCTCTCGCCAGTGGGCATTCAGCAGCGCTGCTGCGGGGAGAGTCGCCGCGCCGGCGTCAAGCGCCACGCCGGCCATGTCGAGGTAGACACCGTCGAGCACGAGGCTGATCTCATCCAGGGTCGAGATCGCCAGGCCATCGAGGCCACGCAGCTCCTGGAACTCCGGCGAACCGGGGCCGACCCCAGATCGCGCCGCCTTGTCGAAAGCCAGGGTGATTTCGGTCACCCCGCCGTTCAGGTCTTCAAGTATCTGACGGTTGGCGACTTCGCGGTCCGGGTGGGCGTGCTTCTGGCGGATCTGCCAGTGGCGACCGGCCCGGGTCCCGCGCACGAATGGAGTCCGTCCGGGCAGGCCGGCCGGGTCAGGAGCCACTTGATCGTCGGACGTATAGAGCCACTTGAGCTCGATTCCGTCGTCGATCGACGTGGACAGCTCAGGTTCCTCGAGACGCTTGCTCGCCGCGGCCGCCCAGTCGTCGTATGAAACTGGCTCAAATCCTTCAATCATTGCTTGGAAATCCCTTGCGCATTGACAGCGCAGGGTATCTGCCTTTGAAGGGCGGGCGTCCTGATCCCCGGGTGGCGCTGTCGCTCGCTCTATGCTGGCGGCGTTGGCTTCATTGAAGAAAATCAGGCGGCCTTCCGCCGTGCCGGGAGACCGCTTCCGATTCGTATCCGTGAAGAAGGATCCGCTGCTGGCGATCTTTCAGCGGGTTCTGCTGGCGATCCTGCTGCTGCTGGTGGTGACCCTGATCACCTACATCGGCCGGGACGGCTATACGGATTCGCAGGGAGATTCACCGCTCACATTCATTGATTCGCTCTATTACGCCACGGTGACGATCACCACGACCGGCTACGGCGACATCGTGCCGTCGACCCAGGTTTCGCGCCTGATCACCACCGTTGTGGTCACCCCGCTCAGGGTGCTCTTCCTGGTCCTTCTCGTGGGCACTACTCTTCAGGTCTTGACTAATCAGTCGAAAATCCGCTTCCGGCGGAAGCGCCTCGAAAAGCAACTAAGCGATCACATCGTGATCTGCGGCTTCGGGGTCAAAGGCAAAGCTGCGCTGGAATACATGCGAAACCACAACGACGACTGCGCCGCGATCGCGATCGACCCCTCGAAAGAGGCGCTGGATTCAGCGAACGCGGAAGACGTTGCGGGGATCCAAGGCGAAGCATCTGACCTCGAGATCCTCAAGGCCGCCCGCGTGGATTTGGCCCGCACGGTGATCATCGCCCCGAGCACCGACGAACAGGCCGTTCTTACGTTGCTGAGGGTGCGGGAGCTGAACAAGAAAGCGACGGTGGTCGCCTCATGTCGGGAAGAGACGAACGTGGAGTTGCTGCGCAATTCGGGTGCAGACGAGGTGATCGTCTCTTCCAGTTCTGCCGGCCGCATCCTGGGAATGGCGGCTGAAGCGCCCGACGCCGCACGGGTGGTCAACGACCTGCTGACTTTCGGCGACGGACTCGACATCAACGAATGGCAGGTCGAAGCCGACGGCGAAACGCTCGTCCGCGACGACAAACCGGCCGAGACGCCGATCGCGGTCGTTCGTGGAACCGACGTACTGCGCCCGGGGGATGCCGACTGCGAGCCCCTGAAGAGGCTCGACCGGGTGATCTACATAGATACGAATGAAGAGAAGATGAAGCGCACCCAGACCATCAAGTAGCCCCAGACTGGGCCAAACCCGACTCTGGCGATGCTCCCGATATTGCCGCGTATCGCGGCAGGATCGGGATCGTCGCCGGGCCGTGGCTAGCAATGCTTCAGTCGAAGAGCTCTACCTTTTCGATCGTCTTCGCTTCGACTGGCTTGTCGCGGCCGTCGGTGTCCGAGGCTTCGATCGCATCAACCACGTCCATGCCGCCGGTGACCTCACCGAAAACAGTGTGTTTGCCGTCGAGCCAGTCGGCGGCCGGGATGGTCACGATGAAGAACTGCGAGCCGTTCGTATTCGGGCCGGCGTTTGCCATCGCGAGGGCGCCGCGGACGATCTTGTGCTGGTTGAATTCGTCTTCAAAGCTGTAGCCCGGGCCACCAGTGCCGGTGCCTTCGGGGCAGCCACCCTGGACCATGAAGTCCTTGATAATCCGATGGAAGCCGAGGCCGTCGTAGAAGCCGTCGGCAGCCAGCTTGCGGAAGTTCTCAACCGTCTTCGGGGCATCTTCGTCGAAGAATTCGATCTCGATTGCCCCGGCATTTGTATTCAGAGTTGCTTTTGACATGGGCCGGAGCCTACAGACCGTGCCCGCTCAGAGACCGAGCCCGCGCACCCCGTCCTCATGGAATCCGAGGTGGTGGCCCAGTTCGTGGCGCACCGTTCTCTCGACCTGCTTCGCAAGCAGTTCCTGGTCGTGACCGAAATCCCGGACCAGCGTGTCCCGGTAGATCACGATCCGGTCCTCGAAGTAGTCGCGGGACATTCCGTCCCCGTAGTACATGCCGTAAGCATGGTGCTCCTGCCCGAGGTCCGAGATGATCACCGCTACCTTCTCGATGATCACTCGGAACTGTTCGGGCAGCCCATCGATCGCATCAGCGACGATGGACTCGAACTCTTCTTCAGATACGGGCATACCCATATCCTGACAAGGCGGTTCAGCCGTTGAGAATCTTCGCCTTCTGGGCGGCGAATTCCTCGTCCGTCAGCACACCACTCGCATGCAGCTCACCGAGCTGCTTGAGCTGGGCGATCGGGTCGATGGCCGGGGCCGGTGCCGGTGCGTCCGGTGCCTGCTGCTGGGCCTGCGCATCCTTCTCGGCCCAGCGATTGCCCTGGCGCCGTGAGACCCGGTTGCTGACCGTGGTCGCAGTTCCAGCGATAACGGCCGTTCTGGCTACTCCTCTGATTAGTCCTGGCATGTCTTTCCTTTCAGCCTTCGTTCTCGACTGCGTCGAGAGCTTCCATCAATTCCTGAACAGGGATGCGGCCGCTGGCTACGAGCTGCGCGCCTGAGCGCCGCAGCGCCCCGGCGAAAGGTGCCGCCCAGCGGTTTTCGTATACGAGAAGTGCCGCCGATGTGCCCGGTTCGAGCGCCGCCGCCGCTTCCGTAAGGTCATCCCCCGACAACACGCCGGACGATGCACTCTGGAAGATGTGGAGTTCCGACGCTCCATCGCCAAGGTCGTCAAGTTCGATCCCTTCGACACTGCCATCGTCGTTCTTGACGAAGAAAGCGAGGTCGATGATGCGAATCAGGCCGCTGTCGACCAGGTCGAGCAGGTAAGGGGCGGCTTCTCCGGTCGGCTGCCGGTCGGGCCATTCGATGACGATGTAGTCGATCGGGCCAAGTTCTTCGTGTTCGCTACTCAATTTCCATTCCGTCTCCGTAGTTTCCGCTTGCACTGAATATAGACGGCAGCCTCGCTGACAGCCAGGGAGCCCTTGCCGGCCTCTTTTCGTTTCGGCCGGCGCTGGATCACATCTTGCAGCCGCCAAGCCGCATCACGACCCTAGCCGGGGAAAATCTAAGCTGAGCGGGCGCAACCATTGAGGTTTCCGGCGGTTGCCACCTATTGATGCCTCTTTCCAAGCCCCGATACATCACCGCCTCAATTGCGCTGGCCGCCGCCATGTGTGCGTTCGGCCTCGCCTGGACCGCTCAGGCCGGGGCCGTGTTCTCCCTGAAGCCACCACCCGGCAAGACCTACTTCGGGGTGACCGATACCGGCGTCGGGCAGGATTTCCGAGCTTTCGCCCAGACCGTGGGCAAGCACCCGTCGGTAATCCAGACCTTCCACCCCTGGGGCAACAGCCTGCATCAGGCGATGCCGCGCTGGAAAGCCTTGAGGGCCAGGCCGATGCTGCACATCACTACGAGAGCCGACGACGGCACCGAGCTGATCACCCCCGGCCAGATCGCGCGCGGCCGTGGTGATGACTACCTGCTGCGGCTCAACCGCTCGCTCAGCCGCCGCAAGATCCTCGCCTACATCAGGCCGCTCGGTGAGCCCAACCGCTGCCGCAACCCTTATGCGGCGGTTGACTGCTCGGGCAATATCCGTGGCGGCGACTACGGCTACGGCGCTTACAAATCAGCCTTCCGCCGGATAGCGATCATCGTCCGCGGCGGCGCCAAGCGCGGCACGATCAATGCCCGGCTGGCCCGGATCAGCCTGCCGAAGGTGCAGAAGCGCCGCAAGTCCCAGACCCTGCCGAGGAGTCTGCCGGTCGCTCCCGTTTCAATGGTCTGGAGTCCGCTGCCCGCCGGATCGCCGACCGTCGCCGCCAACGCGCCGAAGAATTTCTGGCCGGGCACAGACTGGGTCGACTGGGTCGCCACCGACGTCTACTCCCGCTACAGCAAATGGAGCCATGTCAAGCGCTTCTACAAGAAGTGGGCACTCGGCAAGGGGCGGCCGATGGCGCTCAGCGAATGGGGTCTCTGGGGCCAGGACAAGCCCGCCTTTGTCAAGCGCATCTTTCGCTTCATCAGGACCCGCAAGATGATGAGGATGCTGGTCTATTACCAGGACTTCGGAGCTTCAAATGCGTTCCGGATCCAGAACTTCCCGAAGGGCCGCAGGATCCTCAAGCGCAATCTGCTGAAGCCGAACTTCCCCAAGTTCGCCAAGTACTACCCCCGCTAGGTGAAGGCGGAAATGCCCGTCAGGGCCTTTCCGACTGAAAGCGTGTGGATCTCGTCGGTTCCTTCGTAGGTGAAGACTGACTCGAGGTTGTTGGCGTGGCGCAGTACCGGGTATTCGAGGGTAACTCCGTTGGCGCCGAGCACTGAGCGGGCGCTGCGGGCGACCGCGAGAGCGGCGCGCACGTTCTGGCGCTTGCCCATGCTTATCTGCTCGGTGGTGATCTTTCCTTCGTCCTTGAGCCGGCCCAGATGGAGCGCCAGCATGTAGCTCTGCTGGACCGCGGCGGCCATGTCGGCCAGCTTTGCCTGGGTGAGCTGGAACGAAGCGATCGGCACACCGAACTGCTCACGGGTGAGTGAGTACTCGAGCGCCGCCTCGAAGCAGGACCGGGCGGCGCCGACGACGCCCCAGACGATGCCGTAACGGGCTTCGTTCAGGCAGCTGAGCGGACCACGCAGGGACTGGACTTCGGGCAGGCGGTTCGAATCAGGCACCCGTACGTCGTCGAAGATCAGCTCGGAGGTGACCGAAGCCCTGAGCGAGAGCTTGCCGTGCATCTCGGGCGCGGTGAATCCCTCCATCCCCGGTTCGACCAGGAAGCCCTGGACACCATCGTCAGTCGTGGCCCATACGACGGCGACGTCGGCAATCGTGCCGGAAGTGATCCACATCTTCGCCCCGTTGAGGATCCAGTCATCGCCGTCCCGCCTGGCTTTGGTTCGCATCGAGCCAGGGTCGGACCCGGAGTCGGGCTCGGTCAGGCCAAAGCAGCCGATGTTTCGCCCCGCCGCCAGTTCGGGCAGCCACTTCTGCTTTTGCTCTTCGCTGCCCCATTTCCAGATCGCGAACATCGCCAGCGAGCCCTGGACCGAGCAGAAGGAGCGCAGTGCGCTGTCGCCGGCTTCCAGTTCCATGCAGGCTATGCCATAGGCGACCGCGCTGGATCCGGCGCAGCCGTATCCCTCGAGATGCATGCCGAGCACGTTGAGGTCACCGAGCGCCTCTGGAACCGAGCTGTCGAAAGTACCGTCTTCGAAGTGCTGGTTGATCCCGGGCAGGTACTTCTCGTTGACGTACCGGGCAACGGTCTCTTTGATCAGCCGCTCTTCATCCGAGAGCAACCGGTCTATTTCAAGAAAGTCTTTGGGCTTCATCCCTGCCCATTATGACGACCGTTGGTCAGGGAATGCGCTTCTTCTTTCGCAGAGGGTGCAGCACCCGAGTATCCCACCGCTGCCGCGGGGCAGGATAGGACCGGCCCGTTGCAAGGCGGGCCGGTCCGGATCACCCGGACACCCTGATCGTGACCGCTTTCGATGCAGCGGGCTCATAGGGGAATCGGGGGTTCGGCAACAGCCTCGCCCGCATCCTGATGCGTGCCTTTCCGGTGATGTAGCGGAAGCGGTATTTCGCCCGGAAGATGCCGCGCCGGTTGCTCCGGGTGACCAGCACCGGTCGCCAGCGACGGGTCTTCTTCTCGAAATACTGGATCGCGACCAGACTGCCGCGGGCAGGCCACCAGGCCATTGGTGACTTCACCCTGCCGCGCAGTCGGAGGCGTTGACCGGTCTCCAGCCGACCTGGCTTGGCACGCAGGCTCAGCTTGCCGCGGCGCTTGATTTCCAGCGATACGATGTTCGCGGCCGAAAGGCGTTCGGATCCGGCGAAGCTGACGAGAATCCGCCGGTTGGGTCCGTTGAAGGGGGTGAAGCTGAAGAATCCCTGGCCGCCGGTGGTGGCCAACTGCGTACTCTGCTCTTCCCTCGATCCCGAAGCCGGAATCTGGCGGATCTCGACAACCTGACCGGCGAGACCGTTGCCGTGAGGGTCGGCGAGCCTGCCTTCAATCCGCGCGCGCTCGCGGTAGCCCACGGTCAAATTCGACCCGCTGCGCCCCTGGCCGATCAGCTTCGCCGCGAGGGTTGCTGCCGAGCGGGTCGGCGCCGGGAGAATGAGCGGTGAACCATTGCCACGACTGCGAGTGATGGTGGCGTTGCCCGCCCGGTCCAGCACGGCAGCTTCGAATTCGTATTCGCCTGCCGGTACCCGGTCTGAAGGAAAGCCGGCCTCCAGGGCGAGGCCCGAATCTCCCGGTTTGAGCTCGCTCGGCAGATGGTTCCAGTTTTCATCGCCCTGGCGCCGATAGCTGATCCGGCCACCGGCGATGCCGGAGTGCTCGTCCGAAACCGAAAGACGCAGCAACTCGGGGCGGTGTTCGCTCGGCTCTTCAAAGAACGCCTTGGGTGCCACTTCGTCAAGGCGGAGAGTGGCCTCGGCCGCATTCGACTGATTCGAATTGCCGGCCATGTCGATCAGCCAGACCGAGACCTTGAACTCACCGTTGTCCGGGAGCGCGACCCCGCTGATCGGCCCTTGCCCAGTGGCAGGCCTAGGCCCCGAATCGAATCCTTTGCCGATCACCCGGTAAACGTTGGCGAATATGGGCGCCGCGGGGCCCTGATCGGGGTTCTGCCACTGGAGGTCGAACCCGTTCTGCCGGTGCCAGCCGTCGCCACCCGCCACGGACAGCGCTCTCGGTGCTGCCGGCGCTGTGTTGTCGGTCCGGATCGTCTGTTCCGCGCTGCAGGCGCGGTTGTTGGCGAAGTCGAGTGCGCATTGCCGCAGTAGGTGCGGTCCGTCGCTGAGCACCGCAGTATTGACCTGATGGCTTCCGGAAGCTGAAGTCGCGCAGGGCTGCATCTTCGTCGCCCGCCACTGTCCGGCGATGAAAGCCTTGCTGCATGAGTGCTCGGTCTCGGCCCGGACGTTGCCATCGACCAGGGTCTGGCTGAAGCGAAGGCCTGAACCGGCATCGATCGCCGAGAAGTCGAGCCCTTTGGTTCCGTTCATCCACGAGTCGCCGGCCAGCGCTCCGCCGATCCAGGTCCCCGGGGGATTCCAGTCATCGAGTGTGATCGTAAGGCCACGCAGCGAAGCCTTCGAACCGGCGTCGGCTGAGCAGCTGTTTCCCTCCGGCCGGGCGCAGAGCAGCCGTGATTCGACTGCCGTCGCAAGCGGGGAAAAGGTCCCATAAAAATCCCGCTTCACCGTGTCTGTGTTCTGGTACTGCTGAAAGGGGGTGAAGCCGCTGGATGTGACCGCTCCGATCCGGTGCTGAAAGCCGTCCTTGAGCACATGCCAGCGCTGCCCGTGAATCGTGAAGATCCCGGTTCCGGCGGGAGCCTGCCAGCGCCAGCGGGCGGATTTCGTGCCACCCACCGAATTGACCGACCCCCGGGTTTCGCTGGTCAGGTGAACCCCGTCGAAGGAGTCGGTCGACGCCGGGGGCAT
>CALEMO010000223.1 GCA_937910825.1 uncultured Solirubrobacterales bacterium
GTTGAGCCGATCGATCGATGATGAACATGCGGATTGCCAATCAGCATGAATGCCTATTCCGGGCCAGCGGGCCGGATCTGGAGTTCCTGGTCGGGTGCCAGGGCAAAGCGGGAAACCGCATCCCCCCGATTGATCGCGAGCGAAAGCGCCCCGGAAGAATCGGTGAAAAGAATCGGCTCGCCGGGGCCTACGTCGGCGAAGGTCGAACCAAAAGGAACCCGGGCAAGTGACTTGCCTGCGCAGGCGATTTCGACTACCAGGCCATCCCTGAGGAAGGACTCGAGGATCAACCCGGGACCGATGTTCAGGGCGACATTCCCGTAGCGGTCGGCTCTCAGCACATGACCAGTCAAATGCCCGCCATCCAGCGATGCCACCGGCAAATCGATCCTGACCAGCCCGCTGGCGTCGATCTCGACGCCGAGCTCGAGCGGATCAACCTCCCGGGTGAGCTCCGCGGCCACCGGGCTGAAGAGGTCACGGCCGTGAAACGTGCGGTGGGTCGGGGTCAGGCGGGCCGGCGAGTTTGAAATTTCGAAAGCTCTCGAAGGGCCGCCGAGGCGCTGCGCCGCGGGGATTAGCAGGCCGTTGTCCGGCCCGACCAGGAAATGGTCTCCGGCGACCAGTGCGACTGCCCGGCGGTCGGTGCCGACTCCGGGGTCGACCACGGCAAGGTGCACCGCCGGCGACGAGTAGGCGACGAAAGAAGCGAGGGCGATCGATCCGGCCCGGACGTCACCGGCCGCGATCCCGTGGGTCACGTCGATCACCTTTACCTCCGGATCAGCTGAGTGGATCACGGCCCGGCAGACGCCGACGAATTCGTCTTCAAGACCGAAGTCGGTGAGGAAACTTACTGGCAGAGGGTTCAAATCTCGCCGATCAGGGCTTCGAGCAGACCATCCAGATCGTGTCGCTTAGCTTCAGCTGCAATTTCGAACCCTGCTTCCCGGGCGGCCTCCGAGGTAACCGGCCCGATCGAAATCACCCGCGCCCCATCCGGCAGGCCGTCTGGCAACGCCTCGGCAAGATTGCGCACGGTCGAGGCCGAGGTGAATGTGAACCAGTCTGCTTCCATCGCTGCCGCCAGGTCCCGCTGCTTCGGAGACGCCCGCACGGTGCGATACACCGGCAGAACGTCGACTTCGGCGCCACGTTCGCGCAAAGCTTCGGGCAGCACGTCCCGCGCCTCTTCAGCGCGGGCGATCAGTACACGCTTGCTTTCGACGTCAACCTTCTCAAGCTGCTCGACCAGGCTTTCGGCCACAAAGCGCTCGGGAATCAGGTCGGCCCTGATGCCATGTTCAGCCAGTGCACGGGCGGTCCCGGGGCCAATCACGGCAACTTGTGCGCCGGCCAGGGCCCGGGCATCGAGCCTTCGCCTGGCGAGCGCCTCGAAAAGCAGGCTGGCTCCGTTGGGGCTGGTCAGGCAAATCAGGTCGTAGTCGTCGATCTCCGCGATAGCGTTCTCGACCGCTGCGCTTTCGATCAGCGGTTCGATCCGGATCGCCGGAAGCTCGACCACATCGGCACCCAGCAGGCGCAGTCGCTTCGCGAATCCACTGGCCTGGGCGCGGGCCCGGGTGACCACCACTTTCCTGCCATGGAGCGGCCTGTCTTCGAACCACTTCAGTGATTCCCGGTACGAAGCGACCTCGCCGACCACGACCAGAGCCGGGGCCTTGATCTCTTTTTCGGCGACGATGTCGGCGATCGTGGCGAGGGTGCCCGTCACGACTCGCTGGTTCGGAGTCGTTCCCTGCTGAATCGCTGCCGCGGGCTGATCAGCCGGGCGGCCGCCTTCGATCAGGGCGGCTGCGTTCTGGGCCAGGCGCTTGACGCCCATGTAGAAGACGAGGGTTCCGGGGAAAGCGGCCAGCGCCGGCCAGTCGAGGGCCGTCTCCGGCTTGCTCGGATCCTCGTGGCCGGTCACGAATGCCACTGCCGACGCGTCATCCCTGTGGGTCACGGGAATTCCCGCATATGCGGTAGCGGCGATTCCCGCAGTAATGCCGGGGACTACTTCGAAGTCGACTCCGGCGGCCCTCAGGCCTTCCGCCTCTTCTGCCCCACGGCCGAACAGATACGGATCGCCGCCCTTCAGGCGCACCACATTGAGGCCTTCTTTTCCGCTCTCTATAAGGCGCTCGATGATTTCTTCCTGCGGCACGCTCGGCACACCGGGCTGCTTTCCGACATAGACCAGCTCGGCACCGTCACGGGCACCGTGGAGGGCCGTCGGGGGGATCAGCCGGTCGTAGTAGATGACGTCGGCCATCGCAATCAGCTCAAGGGCACGCGCCGTCATCAGGCCGGGATCACCGGGGCCGGCGCCGACCAGATATACGCGGTTCTTACCTTCTTCGCTCATCGGGCTCTCAGGTTAAAGGAGCCGGCTGGGATGAGCGCTCGAGGATGTCCGCCGCACCGGCAAGGTTCATCCTGCGAGCCAGTTCCCGTCCGACTTCTTCTGGATGCGCCGGATCACCTTCGACCCGGTCCCGGACCCAATGAGATCCGTCGGCCAGGCCGACGAAGCCATCCACCAGCAGCCGCCCCTCAACATGCCGCGCGTGGATTCCGACCGGACTCGAACAGTCCGCGCCGAGGGCAACAACTGAAGCCCGCTCGGCCAGCAGCGCGGCCTCGGACGCAATGTCGTTGATCGCGCCAGCCTCCGCCTCCCGACCGGATTTCGACTGCACGACCAGGCAACCCTGGCCCGCCGCCGGAGTCATCTCTTCCAGCGGGATCGCGAAGGCGGCCTCACTTTCCAGGCCCAGCCGCTTCAACCCGGCCATCGCGAGCACGATGCCGTCGACCCTGCCTTCCTTGAGCTTCCGCAGCCTTGTATCGACATTGCCTCGAAGCTCCACCGGCCGAAGGTCGGGCCGGATCGCCAGAAGCTGGGCGCGGCGGCGCAGGCTGACCGTGCCGACCCGGGCACCCTGAGGCAACCCGGCGATGCTCTCACCGAGGCCGATCCATGCGTCCCGGGGGTCTTCGCGCTTCGGTACGCAAGCGATCGAAAGCCCTGGAGTCATCTGCCCGGGAAGATCCTTGGCCGAATGCACTCCGAGCTCGGCCTGGCCGCTGATCAGGGCAGTCTCCACCCCGCGCACGAATCGTTCCTTGTCACCCGGCGCGTCATCACCCGTCACTTCGACCAGATCCGCACCGCCAAGGGCATCGGCCACCTGGCCCGACTGGGTCAGCGCCAGCAAGCTGGACCGCGTTGCGATCCGCAAGCTCAGCCTGCTTCGGAATCGCGACGAATCGGCGTAACCGAAGCGTCGGCCGCGGAGTCCACCCTGGTATCGACGTCGAGGTCGAAAAGCTCACGCAGCGCATTGACGTTCTCGTAGGCTTCGTCCGAGCCAGCCGATTCTTTGAGCCGCCTGGTCGGCTCATGGAGCATGCGGCTGGCAATCGCCCTGGCCATCGTCTCCATGCGGCGACGGTCGACATCACTCAGGTTCTCCCAGCGATTTTCGTTCTCGGCGATTACCCGGCGGATGATCTCTTCCGATCTTTCCCGGAGGGCCACCACCGTCGGAACCACTTCCAGCGATGCGAGCCAGCGCTCGTAACGCTCCAGTTCCACTTCGATGATCCGGCCGGCCGGGCGGGCTTCCCCTTCGCGACCGTTCGTATTGCGTTCAACGATCTTCTGGATGTCCTCGACGTCGGACACGGTCACTCCGTCGACTTCGCGACAGGCGGGGTCTATGTCCCGCGGCACGGCCAGGTCGACCAGGAACAGCGGACGCGATTCCCTGAGCTCCATGACTTTCTCGAGGTCATCCCGGTCGATCAGGTGATGCGGCGAATTGGTGGCCGAGATGACGATGTCGGCCTCGGTCAGCTTTGCCGGCATCTCGTCGATGCGTACGGCTTCTCCGCCGAAGCGCTGGGCAAGCCCGATCGCCCGGTCGAAGTGGCGGTTGGCGATGAAAACTGTTTCAGTGCCCCGGTTGACCAGCGCCCGAGCTACGAGTTCGGCGGTATCCCCGGCCCCGAGGACCAGGGCCTGGCTCTTGCTGATGTCACCGAGGGCATGTCGGGCGAGCTCGACCGAAACCGAAGCGACCGAAACCCCTTTTTCGCTGATCGCGGTCTCGTCGCGGACCCGTCCTCCGGCTGAAATTGCGCCACGGAAGAGCCGGTTGAGAATCGGCCCGGAGGCTCCTTCAACCAGCGAAAGTTCGTAGGCCCGTTTGATCTGGCCCTGGATCTCGGCTTCACCGATGATCATCGAATCGAGTCCCGCGGTGACTTGGTACAGGTGGCGTGCGGCATCAGTGGCGCGCAGCGAATAGAGGTGCCCGACCAATTCAGTGGGTCGGATCTCCGCCTCACGCGATAGCGCTGAAAGCGCCAGCGACTCGGCTTCAACCGAGTCATCGACAACGAGATAGAGCTCGGTCCGGTTGCAGGTGGAGACGACTGCGGCTTCCCGCACGCCACCGGTCTCGGTCAATCCGCCCATCACTCCAGCGGCTCGGCCTTCAGTCAGGGCCAGGCGTTCGCGCAGCTCGAGTGGGGCTGTCTTGTGGGACAGGCCCAGAACCAGAAGTTCAGACACGGCTTTGCCCGGCTTCCGGCTCGCCCGGCTGGTTCGCCACAGGCTGGCCCTCGGGGCTGAGCGCGCGGTCGGCAGTGACTTCGTCGGTTAACTCACCGATGTCGCGGCTGATCCGCTGGAATTTCAGGCCGAGAATCCCGATGTAGATCAGGATCATCAGCAGAAAGAAGATGTAGGCGCCCATCACGTAGGCGGTTGCGTCATCTGGAACTGAATCGAACACTAGTTAGGAAACCTCCATGCTCGGGGCGATACGGCTGCCGACTGTTGAATTGCCGGAATCTGATTCCAATGCCCGCCTGAGCTTCGAAACCTGGCCCGAAGCGTGCTTGCCGGCCATCTCCACCTTCACCAAAAGCAGCCAGAGAAGGCCGATGCCGACCAGGCAGACCAGGAAAGTGAGAAGCATCGAATTGGGCAGACCGCCATCGGAAGTGGCGAAGACCCGGGGGTGGACGATGCTTTCTGCCATGCGCACAGCCATGAAATTGAGTGGTACGAAGGCGCCGGCTGTGATCGCGAATACCGAGGCGTAGCGGGCCTGCCGGTCGCGGTCTTCGATCGCGTAGCGGAAGGGGTAGTAGGTGCAGTACATGAGGAAGACGATCAGGAAACTGACCAGGGTCGGTTCCTCCCAGACCCACCAGTGACCCCATGAAGCCTTGGCCCAGATCGCGCCGGTAACCAGCACCGCGACACCGAAAACCACTGAAAGGTGGATGAAGATGTAGGAGCTGACGTCATGACGGCTGTCTCCGCTTCGCAGGTGCCTGATGCCCTCGACGCCACCAGCCATGAAACCGAGCAGGGCGACGATCGCCAGCGGCACATGGAGGTAGAAGATTTTCTGTTTGAAGCCCTGGTCAGCATCCATCGGGGTCCAGAAAAAGGCCAGGCCAAAGCCGACGATCAGGAAAACGACCGTGGCTATCGAGAGGGCTTTGAGTCTTGTGGCCGACATCTTGGTGCTGCCCCGGGCGCCTTTCTCAGTCCTCCAGCAAAAACTCGAAAACTGCGTATCCGACAAGGCAGAAGACCCCATCGTATAGACCGAGCACCAGCAGCCAAGTACCGAAACGGTCGTATGAAGGACCCGCTGCATCCAGAAGTGGCGCCGAAGCGCTGGTAGCGGCGATCATCAGGGGCACCACGAGTGGCAGCAGCAACAGGGGCACGAGCAGGTCCCGCGCCCTCGAGTTGACAGCCATCGACGAGATCAGGGTGCCGAGAACACTGAAGCCGAGGTTCACCCCGACCAGGATCAGCAGCATCGGCACCAGGCCCGCCCAGTCCTGGAGGAAGAAGACGGCGAAAGTCGGTACGACGATCAGTTCCAGCACACAGAGGTAGATGAACAGGACGGCCGCCTTGGCGAGGTAGAGCGCCGTGCGGTCGATCGGTGCAAGCCGGATCGAGTCGAAACCTCCCTCCTCCTGTTCGGAGACGAAGATCCGGTTGATGCCGAGGATCGCCGCGAACAGCAGAGTGGTCCACAACACCCCGCCGGCCAGACTGCCGGAGAGCGTCGTCCGGTCCAGGCCGTAGCGGAAGATGATGAAAGTCGTGACCGCAAAGAGCACCATCGCGGGCAAGGAACGCATGGTGCGAAGTTCGGTCCGCAGGTCCTTGCCGAGGATGGCTGCGAACGCGACTCTGGTCGGGGTCAAACCAGGGCCTCGATCCGGCCGCCGTGGTTGAGGCTGAGCACGAGATCGCTTTCCGCCCTCGCCCGTTCGGGTTCATGCGATACGAGAACGCGGGTAAGCCCGGTAGCCGGGCCGATCAGCTGCGCGGCCAGCTCGCGGCCCGCCGGGTCGAGGTTCGAGTCCGGTTCGTCCAGCAGGAGCAGCCCGGGTCGGTGAAGCACCGCGCGGCAGATCGCGATGCGCTGGCGCATGCCGGCCGAGTATTCGCTGACCCGTCGATCGGCACGTCGCCCCATCTCCAGCAGCTCTAGATCGTGCTCAATCCGCTCGCTGGCATCAGCCGGGGGAACGCCGTACAGCTTCGCCTGGAGTTCGAGGTTCTCACGACCGCTCAGGTCGCGGTAGAGCAGTGGCTCGTGCCCCAGGTAGCCGATTTGTCCACGCAGTTTCCAGCTGTTCCGCGGCAGGTCGCAGCCGAGCACCCGGACTTCACCCCGAGTCGGGCGAAGCAGGGCCGCGAGGATGCGCAGAAGGGTGCTCTTGCCGGATCCGTTGGGGCCGAGCACAGCAAGCGACCTGCCTTCGGCCAGGTCGAGATCCAGGCCATCAAGCGCCGGGCGGTCGCCATAGTCCCGGCCGAGGCCACGCAGCTGAATCGCCCGCGAGGGCTCTTGTCTCGTCCCCGAGGGGTCGGCGTCCATGGTCTGATTGTCTCAGGGATCCTCCTTGAACCGTCTATTCAGCTACGTGGAACTCGATTACTTCGATCTGCTTCTGTCCGGCGCTTCCCGGAAAGACCGGACCGGCGCCGCCAACCAGGTCGCCGACTCCCGGCAGGGGATTCGGCCGAAGATCCGTGCGCACGTCGAAGATCGTGATTCCAGGGGTGGTAACGCCTTCACTGCTGGCGGTGACGAAATGCGCGTCTCCGTCACCGTCCGGATCGACCTTCTCGACGTAGATGACCCGCCCAGACGCAACCACGCAGTCGCCTAGTTCCGGCGGGCAGGTTGATTCAGGCAGTTGAGGTGCCGATTCGTTATTGCCGGAACTTTGAGTCTCGCCCTGTTTCTTGCCGTTCCCGGAGGAGGAGCCGGAACCGCCAGAGCCCTTACCGGCGTCGGCCGTTCCACCGCCGCTGTCACTTTCCTGGCCAACCAGCAGCCCGGCGACAACTGCGATCACAACCAGGCCGGCCAGCGGCAGGACGGTCGTCGAGCGCTTCATCGCCGCTAGGAAGCCAACTTGCCCGCGGGGCGGGCGACATCGCCGATGCGCACCAGACCGGGTTTGCTTACGCTCGCGTAAATGCCGAAGGGCAGTGGTTCATCCGATTCAATGTCGCGGCGATAGGAGCCGATGTGATGGAGGGTCTTCAGGTCGACCACACCCTGATCGGGGTCACGGGTGGTGGCGGCGCAGCGTCCGACCATGTTCCTGGCTTCGAGCATGGCCGACCCGACCTCGACTCGTTCACCCGGCCAGCTGTCCTCTTCATGGGCTTCGAGCCCGTCGATGGTGAAAGTCATTCGAAAGCGCCTCTCGTCCACCGGGCCGGGCTCTCCACCTTCGGCCGCAGCCTTCGCCAGGCGCTCCAGCGAGCCACTGCCGATGATCGTCACGGCGCCATATTGCCCGCGGTCGGTCGCCGGGCGCTCTGGCGCTCGCTCCATCAACTTCAGCTCGACTCCGCAATGGCTGGAGATCGCAGCCGAGTAGTCGCCGCCGAGCGTTTGGGCCTGCAGGGGCTGACCGTAGAAAGTGACCGGCTCGGGTGGCCCGGACTCGAACTCCCCTCCAACCGTCTCACCGTCGGGAAAATGAAGCTCAAGCCGGCCATTGCCCGCGTCGAAGGCGGGCATGATCGAGAGCAGCGGACCGAGGCGGGTCGCGCTGATCATCGCCGCGTCCGCATCGACCAGGAAGAAGCAGCGGTCGCCGGAGACGCCGTCGACCGTGACTTCGGCCTCAGTCAGCGCCTGCATACGCATGCCTTTGACCGGAGCGATCGAGATCGATGTCACGGTGGCCGGCACCGGGATCCCGCCTCTCCTCAGCTGCCGCGCTTGGTGATGCGCTTGCCTACCCTGAGCAGCGGACCGGCGCCATTCTTCAGGGCGTCAATGCGCTCGCCACCCTTGCCGTAAAGCAGCCGGGCCGATGCTTTCATCGCATCGGAGAGCGTCTCGTCATACGGATGCCACCAGAAGTTCCGGGTCAGTCCCGGTTCATAGGTGATCAGCTTGATGTCCACGCATTCGTAAAAACCGAACTTCGAATGCGAGTGGCCCAGGCCAGAGTCCTTGACCCCACCCCAGGTGCACTGGCAGGCACCGTGGGTGAACATGTGGTCGTTGATCCAGACCATTCCGGAATCGATCCGGCCGGCAATTCTTTCGCCACGCTGGCGATCTTTGGTCCAAACCGAAGCGCCGAGGCCGAAGTCGGAATCATTCGCAAGTTCGAGCGCCTGCTGTTCGTCGTCGACGACCATGATCGGCAGCACCGGACCAAAAATCTCCTCTTTCATGATGCGCATCTCGTGGGTCACCCCGGTCAGCACCACCGGCGCGATGAAGCTGCCCGATTCGAAGCCCTCAATCTCGACCGGTCCGCCACAGCGGAGCTCGGCGCCGCTTGCGACGGCATCCTCGACAAGTTCGTTGACCAGTTCGTACTGGTCCCTGGAAACCATCGGTCCGATCTCGGTATCGACCTCGGACGGATCGCCCACCTTGAGCCCGGCCGCCGCCTTGACAACGCCTTCGATGAATTCTTCGCTGACTTCGCGGATCACATAGGCCCGCTCGATTCCGGCACAAGTTTGCCCTGCATTGGCGAAGCCGCCCCAGACGGCGCCGGGTACCGCGAAATTGATGTTGGCATCCTCGAGCACGATCATCGGGTCCTTGCCGCCGAGTTCGAGCACGCAGCCCTTCATCAGCCGGGCGCATTCTTCGCCGACTTTGTAACCGACCGGCACCGACCCGGTGAAAAAGATCTTACCGGCGTTCGACTTGGTCAACGCATCACCGATTCGCCCACCACCATGGACGTTGCGGATCAGGCCCTTGGGCAGGCCGGCGTCTTCGAAGACGCTTTGGATCGCCTCGCCCAGCAGGGGCGTGAGGCTGGCTGGCTTCAATACGGCGCCGTTGCCGCACATCAGGGCGATCGCGATCTCCTGTATCGGGATCGTCCAGGGGTAATTCCACGGTGCGATCACTCCGACCACGCCGATCGGCTCATAGCTGAACTTCGAGCGCTTGGTCTTGAAGAATGGCTGCGGGTAAGAGACCTTCTCGGCCTTGAGGATCTTCGGCCCCTCCTTGGCCACCCAGCGCAGGGCGTCGATCGAGGGGATCAGCTCCATCGTGTAGCACTCGGAAATCGGTTTGCCCTGCTCGGCTGAAAGCAGTTCGGCAATTTCATCCATCCTGTCGAGCAGAACGGTCGCGGCCCGCTTGATGTAGACGGCGCGGTCAGAGGGCCTCAGCTCGGCCCAGGCCGGCTGGATCGCTCCAACCTCGTCGACTACCCCCTGGACCTGGTCCGGGGTGATCGTCGAAACCTGGCCGACCTTCTCGCCGGTCGCCGGGTTGAATGAATCGAGCGCGGCGGGCGCGCTCGCAGATTCGGGTTCGGGCTTGCTCTCTACAGCGGTCTCAGTGGCCATGCTGCAAGTGTATGACGGTTAAAGAAATGTGGCCGGAGACCCCCAGTCCGAGTCTCCGGCCGACACAGCACCCTTTTCGAGCGTCTTACTCATTCGGGTCGATTACAAAAACCCGTCAGACGGCCGTTAGTTGCGACGGCATAACTTAACGTTGCCTAAGCATTTGGCTCTTGGGCTGACTTTGCGCCAGAAGCCTCTTGCCGGATCCGATCTGCAGCCTTCTTCCTGCGGGCGAGCTCGGACTCGAATCCGTAATCGCTGGGCTCGTAGAAGCTGCGGCCTTCTAGCTCGTCGGGCATCATCGACTGGCCGGTGACACCCCCCTGCTTGTCATGCGGGTAGGCGTAGCCGATACCGCGCCCGAGCTTCTCCGCACCCGCGTAGTGGCTGTCCCGCAGGTGGTCCGGGGGCAGCCTGGGGCCGTTCTTCCGTACCTCTTCGCGTGCCTTGTTGATCGCCTCGTATGAAGCGTTCGACTTCGGCGCAAGGGAAAGGTAGGTCGCGGCCTGGGCGAGATTGAGCGCCGCCTCCGGCATGCCGATGCGGTCGACCGCCTGGCCGGCAGCGGTGGCGACTACAAGGGCCTGCGGATCTGCGTTGCCGATGTCCTCGGATGCGAGGATGATCATCCGTCGGACTATGAAACGCGGGTCCTCACCGGCCTCGATCATCACCGCCAGGTAGTAGAGCGAAGCATCGGCATCGGAGCCCCGGGTCGCCTTGATCCAGGCCGAGATGTAGTCGTAGTGGTGGTCACCGTCCCGGTCGTAGGCGATGGCCTGTGCCTGAAGCGCGTCTTCGACTTCTTCAACGCCTGCCTTGCCACCTGCCGCGGCTACTCGCTCCAGGGCGGCGAGTGCTGCTCTTGCATCACCGCCGACCCGTTCCGCGAGCAGGTCGAGTGCCGGCGGATCGACTTCGACCATGCCACCAACTCCGCGCTCGCTGTCGTCCAGGGCACG
>CALEMO010000224.1 GCA_937910825.1 uncultured Solirubrobacterales bacterium
GACCGGCGAGCACTGCGCCGAGCAGGGTGCGAGGGCGATTCAGGCCCAGCACCGTAGCCGTGAAGAGCGCGCAGACGAGCCAGGCTGTCGGTCCGGAGAGCCAGCCCCAGTCCTCGAAGAACGACTTCGGAAGCAGCACCGCGAGCACGATCGAGATCGCAGCGACCGCCAGCAACTGGACGACTATGGATTTCCAGAGGATCGTCGTATTCATTTCAGGCTGCTTATACTGGCAGGCTGATGTTTCCCGGATCCCTCAGAGGAGAATTCATCGCGGGCCCCCGGTCTGGCTGGTGGATAGTCACCTTCGCCTCGCTGCTGGCTTTTGTGGTCATCGTCACGCCGGCTCCCGGCGATTCCGGTAAAGCGGCGATCGAGGATGCCGGGATCGGCCAGAGCGGGCGGGCCCTGGTCATGAACATCCAGACCAAACGCCAGGTCGCACTCAAGGAACTGGAGCGACTGCCCGACCTCAAACGGCCGAAGGCGCGCTACCTGTGTATTGAGATGACCCGGGCCGGTACTCGTCTGATCAACCGGATCTGTCTCGGTGGAAAGAAAAGGTCGAGCCACGCGGTCGGCATCACCCGCGCGAACCGCGCGAACGAGGTCTTTTCGAAGAAGGCGATCAAGGCGACCGTAACCCGAGTAGCGAAACGACGGCTGAGGGTTTCGATCCAACCCGGCAGGGCCAGGCTGCGGCCGGCCGGCTATTCCTGGAGGGCCGTCTATTCAGATGGAAGCTGCGGCTCCGAGGAGACCTCCTGCCGCAGCTCTTTTCCGCTGAAGCACGACGCGAAATACCGGTTGAAACCAGTCAAGATCGTCGGCTGCTCGGGCGGTAACGGTCAGGTGGTCCGCAACGGACCGCGAGGCCGCAAGCGCGTTGCCTTGACCTTTGATGACGGTCCGAGCACCTATACACCCCGGATCCTGCGCATCCTCAAGGCGCATAACGCTAAGGCGACTTTCTTTGTTCTCGGCTCCCTGGTCGAGCGTTATCCAGATACCGCCCGCCGTATCCTCAACCTTGGCCATGAGCTGGCCAACCACAGCTCGAACCACGCCCTCTTGCCTTCCGGCTCTGACATCCACCGTGCCAGCGCTGTGATTCGGGATGTCACCGGCTTCCGTCCCTGCCTCTTCCGGCCCCCGTATGGAGCCCTGAGCTCGTCAGTGATCGAGAGTGCCCGCCGCTCGAAGATGAAGAGTGTGATCTGGGACGTGGATACGGTCGACTGGAAGCTGCCCGGTTCCGGTTCGATCAGCGCATCCATCAAGCGCGCCCGTTCCGGATCAATCGTGCTGATGCATGGCGGCGGTGGCCCACGCAGCCAGACGGTCGACGCCCTCGCAGGGGCGATCGAGAGCCTCCAGCGCCGCGGCTACAAACTGGTGACCGTCACCGAGCTCCTCAACAACCACTTCATTTACCGACCCCGCTAGCCGCTCAGGGCAGGCCGTTCCAGACGTCGCTATAGCAGGAGCCCGGCGCGCAGATGTCTTCGATGTATCCGTTCGGCTGCAGGAAGCTGGCGGTCATCTCCACGGCATCGGTTGCGCCTCCGGGTGCGCCGTGAGGGTTCTGGCCGGCCCGGTTGGGCACGTTCGCGAACGGAGGTGGCGTGGTTCCGATCGTCTTGGCAGCGTTGTTCGGATCCGGCCGTATCGGTCCACCGTCGAAGTAGATGATGTTCGAGCCGTGGTACGGGTACTCCGAGTCCTGGATGCGCTCGATCCCGTGCAGGATGTCCATGTCCGGCCAGCGGCCCGGATCGAGCGGCGGGTCGTTCGTCTTCATGCCAACCGTGCGGGCCTCGACTTCGGCCGCGAAGTTCGTCACTTCGTGGTCGCCGAGGGCGATGATCAGGGTGACCTTGTGCTCGGGCGTATTCGGCGGCGGATTGTCAGTCATCCGGTGGGCGTAGCCGTTCGGCTCGCTGCGGTCCCAGAGAATCTGCATCAGGCCGAACAGCAGCGGATGTGACATCTCGTCCGGGTAGGCCGGATACATGACGTCGGCGTAGAGGTCGAAGTCCACGGAGCGCGGCAGCAGCGACGAGTAGTTCATCGCTCCGACGAGCAGCGAGGACTGGATGAAATCGGGCGAGACCGCGGTCAACGCTCCACCCATGATTCCGCCCTGGCTGGCACCCATGTAGTAGACGTTCTCGTTCTCCATCACCGGCTGGCCGGCGTTCTGGAAGGCGGCATCAGTGCCGAGTCCGCCGGGGTGGAACATCAGGCGAGCCAGGAAAAGCTCGTTGATGATGCCCTGTGCCAGGCGGTCGGGCAGCAACTTGAACTGGGACAGGTCGACCAGGGCACCGGCGACACTGCCGATGTCGTAGCCGGACATGCCGATCTCATCGGTGGCGCAGTTGACCATTCCGTGGTCCTGGGCGAGCTGCGGGTTGACGCTGCCGTTGACCCCGTCAGCCTTGCCGAAAAGACCGTGGCCGTAGATCATCGGCCGCATCTCGACCGGCGCGCCGTCCAGTGCAACCCGGGGAATGATGCATTCAAGGTTGGCGGTCATGGTGCCGTTGCGAATCGGCAGGCCCTCTGCGTTCAGGTTCATGGTGCCGCCCGGTGCGCAGTTCGGCTCGAGGAAGCAGGGGACCTCATAGGTGCCCTTGACCTTGCGGGCGACCCTGGAGTTCTGCCCGATTGTCAGGTTGGTCACGTTGGTGATCGTGAAGTCCGGCGCCATACCCTGCTCGATCTGGTCGTCCATGGTCGTATCGCCGAGCTCGGCAAAGGCCCTGTCGCGCATGCTGATTACACGTTCGTAGTTGTTCTCGTCGGAGGAAACCGTGAAGTCCCAGGCGAGGTACAGGTCGTTGCGCTTCACACCGGCGCCCTTGAGCGTCTCGAAGATGCCTTCGAAATGCTCGCGGCGCTGATTGACTTCCGGCTGGTCGGAAGGCAGGTCGTCGCGGTAGTAGCGGAATGCCTCCGGCGCCTGGAGTGCGTTGCCCTCGACGTCGGTGAGGTTTCTCAGGGCGACGATGTAGCGGCCCTTTGCGTCGAAGTTCATCGCCGGCTTGATCTCAAGCAGCGCGTCCTTGGGGTCGGATGCGTTGGAGTCGATGTTCGCCCAGATCGGCCAGCGATCACCGGTGCTGGTATCGATCACCATTGCCTTCTGGTCGGGCAGGCTGTATTCACCCTGATGGTTGATCGGAACCAGATTGTTGGCGTCAACGGCGGCGGCGGTATCTAGGCCGGGGACCTTTACGGCGATGCCGGACCCCTGGCTGAAGCCATCGGACTCGCCGTAGACCCCCGGGCTGATCGGCACACCGTTCTTGTTTTGAGGCATGCCGCCTTCAGTGAAATGGATGCGCTTGCCGGTGCGGGAAGCCGCGTCATCCCGGGTGTAGTAGTCGCTCGGGAAAGGCAGCATGCACATGCCGTGCTTCGGCTGGGCGATGAAGTCGCAGTCATCCGCCCGGCTTAGGTCGACCGGCTGCAGCCGGCAATCGCTGGTATCGCGATTCATCTCGCGGTTCACTTTCGCCTTGCGACCGTTGCGCTTGACCTTGACCGTGAGAGTTCTTGCTTCGCAACCGGAGACCGCTGATTTCGATGGGGCGGTGAGGCGAAGCTTGGTGAAGCGCTTGCCCTTTTTGCCGACTTTCACGGTCTTCGGCTTGATCAGCTTCACTCCCGGCTCGTCGAAGGTGCTTGAGGCCGAGCTGAGCCGGACCTTGGAGCCCGATGGAGCAGACACCCTGACCTTGAACTTCCCCTTGAGCAGGGTGGATGCTTTGGTCGAATAAACCTTCAGCCGGGGCTTCGCCCTGCACTTCTTGCCCTTCTTACCGGCCTTGCACTTCTTCGACTTCGCGGCGCGCAGCGTATCCTGGCTCCTGGCCGAAGCCGATGTAGCGAATCCGGTAGAGACAATTGCGCCGAGCAATACGGCTACGAGCAGGCCCAGGAATCGATGCATCAGTTTTCCTCCCAAAGGAAAAGAGTAAGACGAGTTGATACTTCTCCCGACAGGCAAGGCTAACACGCCTGTGGTCAGTCGTGAAAGAAACCTTGCCGGTGGCGCGGATCGAGCTCCCCGTGAAGCGCAACCCTGCGAGGCTGGAAGGAAGATCTGCCAGCCCCGC
>CALEMO010000225.1 GCA_937910825.1 uncultured Solirubrobacterales bacterium
CATCTCCGGCTCGCCGAAGAAGCTGTACCTGGTTGCCGCCGCAGTGGCGACGGCCGGGACGCTTCTGGCGGGCTGCGGCTTTGGAGCGGGATCTCAGGATGGATCTGCCGAGTTGCTGGTTACCCGCGACTATGGCCGGCAGGTCATGGTCGAGAAGTCTCTGGACAAGCTGACCGAGTCGGAAAATGCGCTGAGGCTGCTTGATGCTTCGGCCGACATCGAGACGAGGTACAGCGGCGGTTTCGTGCAGTCAGTATCGGGAATCAGCGGCGGTATCGAAGCTGGCCGAAATCAGGACTGGTTCTACTCCGTGAACGGGGTGGTAGCCGAGCGCGGTGCGGCCGAGTTCGAGATCAATGCCGGCGATCAGGTCTGGTGGGACTACCGCGACTGGACCGACGCGATGGAAATCGAAGCCGTGGTTGGGGCCTGGCCGGCCCCGCTCAAAGGTGGCTACGACGGTGAGGTCTGGCCGGTCTCGATCGAATGCGTCGAGGTCGATCGCGTTTTTTGCGGGGATTTCGAAGAGCGGCTGTCTGACCAGGGCGTGGACAGCACAACGGTGGATCGACTCGGGGCATCCCCGGAAGGGTCACTGCGCCTCGTGCTCGGGCGCTGGTTCGATATCGAGACTGATGATCAGGCGCAGTTTGACTCGGACCCCTCGACCAGCGGAGTTTTCGCCCGTTTCGAAGAGGTCGCGGATGAAGACCACCTGATCGGGCTTGACCAGCGGGCTCAGCCGGCGCGGGATTTCGGACCGAATGCGGGTTTGATCACGGCGACCCGAAAGGGCGATGATCCACCGGTCTGGTTCATTACCTCCGGCCAGCAGCGCGGACTCGAAGCGGCGGTGCGAGCACTTGATGCAAATGACCTCAAGGGGCGATATTCAGCGGTTGCCCAGGGCGATGTGGTCTCCTCGCTGCCTTTGCCATGAAGGGCCTTTCGCCGATTTCCTTCAGGCCTGGCCGGGGAATGATCCAGAACGCGTCCCTGGGACCGGTAAGCCTCTATCTGGGCGCCTACCTGGTTGTCTGCTTCTTCTCCAGCGATCCGATCGTCATGCTCGCCGCAACGGCTGGCGCAGTTCTGGCCGGGCTTGGCTCCGGAGCAGACAGAGCGGTCTGGTTCTCGCTCAGGCTCGGCGCCATTCTCGCGATCTCGATGATCGTGATCAACGCGCTCGTGACAAGTCGCGGGGCCACGGTCCTCGCCCGCCTCGGCGACTGGCCTGTGCTCGGCAGGGTGGACGTGACCGCGGAATCAATTGCGGCCGGGGCGATTATTGGACTTAGGGCTTTGGGAACCATGGTCGCGATCGGAATATTTTCCGCCTGCGTCGACCCCGACCGCCTGCTTCGTGCCGTTCACGGATTTGCCGGCCGCTCGGCGCTGACCGCGACCCTGATTTCGAGGCTGGTCCCGCTCGCTGCCCAGGACCTGACCCGGATCGGTGAGGCGGCCACCCTGCGCGGCCCCGGGGCAAACCAGGTCGGTCGCGCCGCGATGGCAAACCGTCTGCTGGCCGGTTCCCTCGATCGCTCGATCGATGTGGCATCGACACTTGAGCTGAGGGGCTACTCACTGACCAGCGGCAAAACGGAGTTCGCCAGAATCCCCTCCCGGTACGACCTGCGATTTCGAATCGTCGGAGTCCTGCTGATGGTCTTGGCCCTGCTCGGCCTGTTTCTGGACACAGGAAGTTTCGTCGATTACCCATCCGTGCTCTATTCACCGGGGCTTGCCACCGCGGTGATCGCCGGGGCCTTTCTTGCCGGTGGACTATGCACCTGGAAGCGGGGAGGCAGGCGCAATGTCAGGTGAATCCGGGCTCAAGGCGCCGCAGCGCTCGGCAACCCGGCCGTCGCTTTCGGTTGAAGCTTTGAGCTATCAGTACCCGAACGGCACCGGGAAAACGTTGGATGACGTTTCGCTGGACATTGAAGCCGGTGAATTCGTCCTGCTTGCCGGCCGCTCGGGTTCCGGCAAGACCTCGCTGCTGCGAGCCGCCTGTGGGCTGGTACCCCATTTCCACGGTGGCGTTCTCTCGGGCTCTGTCCGGGTGGCCGGCAGGGATACGGCCGAATGCGGACCCGGGGAACTGGCCGATGTTGTCGGCTACGTTGCTCAGGATCCCGAGACCCAGGTCATTTCGACCACGGTCTCGGCAGAGCTGGACCTGCCGCTTCGATTTCGTGGCGACCAGCCTGCGGAGCGGGCGAGAGCTGTTGAAGAGGTGGCCCTGGCTCTGAACATCCCGCACTTGCTCCCGAGATCGGTCAATACGCTCTCGGGAGGGGAACTCCAGCGGGTTGCCCTGGCTGCCGCCCTGGTCACGCGTCCTCCGCTGGTTCTGCTGGACGAGCCGACCTCGCAACTCGATCCCGTGGCCGGTGACGAACTCGTGTGGCTGCTGCGCCGACTGAACGAAGAATGGGGAGTGGCGGTATTGCTGGCCGAGCATCGCATCGAGCGCTGCCTCGCCGCTGCCGACCGGGTTATCGCGCTCGAATCTGGCCGGGTGGCCCTGGATGGATCTCCGGCGGCCTTTCTGGACTATGCGGTAGGGGACCAGCCGGCACTGGCAACTCCGGCGGCGCTGATGTTCGCAGGGGCAGGGATAAAGCCCCTGCCGGCAGGAGTCCGCGACGCCCACACGATCCTTCGCCAAAAGGGAATCGACATTGATTCGGCGAGGCGATCCGGCTCCGGAAAACCGCCGTCCACGAGACGGCCAGGTTCAGAGGAACAGATCGCGCTTTCGGTCCGGGGCCTCTGGGTGGAACTCGATTCCGGGGAAGGACCGGTCGATGTACTTCGGGAGATCGACCTTTGCCTGGCTCGTGGCGAAAGGGTCGCCCTGATGGGGCGAAACGGGGCCGGCAAGTCGACCCTGCTGCGAACGGCCGCCGGACTGGTCGAACCCCTCCGGGGCAGAGCCGACGCTCCGGGCGGAATGGCGCTGCTGACCCAGAGCCCCGCTGACTTTCTGGTGCGGGAGAAGATCGGCGATGAACTCACCGGGCCGATGGGAAAGGCCGCCCTGAGCGCGGTGGGCCTGGACCTCGACCCTGACCGCGACCCGCGCGACCTCTCAGGTGGGCAGCGGCAGCGGCTGGCGCTGGCGATCGCTCTGGCGGGACGAATGGAAGGTGATGAACTGCCCGGCTTGATAGCTCTTGACGAGCCGACGAGAGGCATGGACCGGGGGCTCAAGGACAACCTCAGTCAACTGATGCGCCGTCTGTCGGACCGGGGGGCCGGGGTTCTTGTCTGCACCCACGATGTTGAATTCGCCGTGACCTTCGTCGACCGCGTGATCCTTTTCGGGGATGGGGAGAAGATTGCCGACGCTGCTGCCGGCGTGGTCCTTTCAGGTGGCTGGTACTTCGCTTCCGAAGTGGCCCGGGTCCTGAACCGTCCCGATCTGGTCGGTATCGAAGAAGGTTCGCGGTGGTTGATCGGAGAATCGACGGGGCGGCAACCCGGATGAGCTGGCAGCTTGGCACGATGATCCTGCTGATGCTGGCCCTGGGCGCCGGTCTTCTCTGGTACGAAGGCTCGAAGCCGCCGTCCCAGATCGTGGCTCTGGTGGCGGTGCTGGCAGCCCTCGCCGTTGCGGGCAGGATCGTGCTCGCCCCGGTACCCAACGTTGTCGCGACGACCGACATCGTCTTCATATCCGGATACGTGCTGGGCCCGGCTCCGGGCTTTGCTGTGGGAGCGCTCGGAGGTCTGGTTTCCAACTTCTGGCTGGGTCAGGGAGTGTGGACTCCATGGCAGATGCTCGGCTGGGGAATGACCGGTGTTGCCGGGGCCGGCCTCTGGTATGTGACCCGCGGCCGAGCTAACCGGCTTCAGCTGGCCCTTGCCTGCGGAGCCGCCGGACTGGTCTTCGGTGCCTGGATGAATTTTCAGTCAATGGTCAGTTTCGGCGGGGAAATCTCGCTTGACCGGTACCTTGCATTGGAGGTGAGAGCGATTCCATTCGATCTGGCACACATAACAGGCAACGTTATCTTCGCCCTGGTGGCAGGACCGGCGATGGTTTCCGCGCTGCGCCGTTTCCGCGAGCGCTTCGAATGGCAGAAGGTTTCAGGCCTCGCCGGCATACTTCTGGTCGCCGTCGCCCTGACCGCGGTGGCCAGCGCGCCGCGCGCTTCAGCCGCGAATACGGAGGAGGCGACGAAGGCCGCCAACTGGCTGCGTACGCAACAGAATGCGGATGGAGGCTTTCCATCATCTCCAGGAGGCGAATCTTCGCTCGGCATCACCAGCCGGGCGATGCTCGGCCTGGCGGCGGCCGACATCAATCCGCTCGACGTGAAGATCAGCGGAGTTTCGCCCTACGGATACCTGGTCGACCGCCGCGAGGGTCTCGATGACGCCGGCGAAATCGCACTGGCGATCCTCGCCCTGAAGACGGTCGGGGTCAACCCGAAAGACTTTGAAGGACGCAATCTGATCTCGGCGCTGGAAAAGCGCAGGGGCGATAACAACTCTTTTGGCAACAAGGTAAATACGGCCGCGTATGCGGCGATCGCCTTCAAGTCCGCCGGTGCGGACGGCTACCGGAACAGCGTCGTTACCTGGCTCAAATCGGCCGAGAACGAAGACAAGGGCGGCTGGGGCATATCCGACTCGGCGGATCCCGACGCCGACTCGACCGGCGCCGTTCTCCAGGCATATACCGAGCAGAAGTCGGTCAGCGCTGCGATGAAATTCCTCGAACGCAGCCAGAAGAGCTCCGGGGGTTACGTCTCAGGCTCGACCGTCAACTCGCAGTCGACCGGGCTTGTTGTGCAGGGCGCGCTCGCATCCGGCAAGGGCGCGAACTATCCCCGGGCCAACGGCAATTCCGGCTACGACTTCCTGGTCGCGCGCCAGCAGGATGACGGTAGCGTCTGGTATTCGAAGGACAGCGACCAGACCAGGGTCTGGGTGACTGCTGACGTGCTTCCCGCATTGGCGAAGAAGTCATTGCCGATCAAAGAGCCCCAACGCGAACCTGACCCGGCTGATCAAAGCAGTAGCTCTTCAGATAGCTCGGGAGGGGTGGCCCCGAGTACCGGTTCTACTTCGGGCACGCCGGTGCCGGACTCTTCCAGCCCTGCCCCCAGTACCGCCACCGTGGCTCCATCGACCGGTTCCGGCGGCAGCAACTCCGGAGGTTCTGGTACATCTGATCCGGTTCCCCTCGATACCACCGAACCGGTGATACCGGTCGCACCGACCGAAGCGGTTCTCGCGGCCTCGCTGCAGGGGCCCGAACCTTCGCCCCTGATCGCAATCATGATCGGCCTGCTGGTAACCAGCGGCCTCGCCGGGGGAACGGTCTGGCTGACGCGCCACAATGGCTGGTGAACCGATGAACTCCCGGGCAGCGGCGATTGAGGCAATAGCCGGCCAGCACTTCGAAGTCGTGGTCATCGGCGGCGGCATCACCGGGGCCGGCGTGGCGCTCGACGCAGCCTCGCGCGGCTACTCGGTTGCGTTGCTCGAAGCCCGCGACTATGCGATCGGTACCTCCTCCCGTTCTTCGAAAATGGTTCACGGTGGCCTGCGATATCTGGAGAACTTTGACCTCGGCCTGGTCCGGGAGGCCCTGCTGGAGCGGCAATTGATGGTGGAGTTGGCACCACACCTGGTCTACCCGACGCCCTTCCTGGTGCCGACCCTTAGCAGCGCCAAACGGGACCGCAAGATCGGTATTGGCCTCAACGCCTACGACGTGCTCGCCGGTGTCGGCGGCGGGCGTCCGAAGCGCGAGGTGCGCCGGCAGGGCAGGCCGGCCGAAGCCGAAGGTGGCTGGTCACCGGACCGCCACCGGACGATCGACCGCGACGAGGTCCTGGACTTGGTTCCCGCGCTGGCCGACCGCGACCCTGAGTCCGCATACCTCTTCTATGACTGCCAGACCGACGACGTTCGACTGGTGCTGACCGTACTCGGCGAGGCCCAGCGCTTCGGGGCGGTCTGCGTGAACCAGGCCGAAGTCACCGCCGTGACCGAGCGCCGCGGCAAAGCCGGGGGTGTCGCTTTCACCGACGGCGTCTCGGGTGAGAAGATCGAAGTGACCGCGGACAATGTGGTCAACGCAACCGGCGTCTGGGCCGATCGAATCAGGCCCGGTGAGATCGAGCGCGAAGAGGACGTTCCGAAGATCTCGCCGAGCCGCGGTGTTCATCTGCTGTTTTCGACCGAGGAACTCGACATGGGGCGGGCGGCCTGTGTGCTGCCCGCGGGCGAGGGCCGGAGCATATTTGCTCTTCCCTGGTACGGACGGACCTTGGTCGGAACCACCGACGTCGACCACGATGGAGAGATCGACCATGTGGCGGCGCGCCCGGATGACATCGAATACCTGCTCGGCGCCGTGAACAACTTCGCCGGCACCTCTCTGGGCGAGAGCGACATCGTCGGCGCTTATGCCGGGGTGCGGCCGTTGATAAGCACCGGCGATCCACGCAAGTCGGTCGATATATCCCGCCGGGCGGAGCTCTACGAGACCTCCTCAGGCATGCTCACGATCACCGGAGGGAAACTCACTACCTGGCGGCGTATGGCCAAGCAGACGGTGGACCGGATCGTTGAACGATCCGGCCGGCAGGCGAGGTGCCAGACGGCCGAGATCCCACTCGGACTTGAGGTGGATCCTGCCGCTCTCGATGTGCCGGCCGGGGTCGATCCGGAAGCGAGGTCACAGCTCGCCTTTCGCTATGGCCACGCGGCCCGCGGTGTACTGCAACTCGCCGCCGCGGACGAGACCCTGGCGGGACCGGTGGTCGCCGGACTGCCTGACCTGATGGCCGAAGTCGCATTCTCGACCGAATTCGAACAGGCAAGGAGTATCGCCGATGTACTGCTGCGCCGGACCCGTCTGGGGCTGACCGCCGCGTCGAGTCTCGACTCTGTCGAGTCAGTACGCGAGGTTGGTGAAGTCATGGCACGAACCCTGGGCTGGTCAGAGTCTGAAGTCCAGCGGCAGTGTGAGGTCTGGCTCGAAACAGCCAGGGCGGAAGGACTCAATCCCGCCGCTGGTCATCCGGCCTGAGTCGCTGCCGAGTACCCGCCGCAAGGGTCTCCTCCAATAACCTTGCGCGATGGATACTGAACTTGAAGACAAGAGTCTGGCCCAGCTCCACGAGCTGGCAGGCAACGCGGGGATCGATGGCTTTCGCCGTCTCCGCCGCGATGAATTGATCTCGAAGCTTTCCGGGAGCGAGGCCAAGACTGAAAACAAGAGGGATTCCGGACGCTCGGGCAACGGAAGTGGTGGCTCGTCGCGCCGACGCCGCAATCGCGGCGGAGGGGACCGGTCCGGTTCCGGCTCCAAGGGTCGCGAGCGATCCAGCTCCAAGGATTCCGGGGGCGACGATTCCGACCTCAGCGAAATCACCGGCGAGCTCGATGTGCTGCCTCGCGGCAGCGGGCTGATCAAGGCGGACGACGGTCCGGAGGCAGGCGTCTACGTTTCGCCGGCTCAGATCAGGCGTTGCCAGCTGCGCGCCGGGGACAAAGTAAGCGGCCCGGTGCGACCCGCCCGCCGCGGCGAGCGCCGGCCCTCCCTGGTCAGGGTGGAGACGGTCAATGGTGAACCGCCCCAGGACGACCGCGCGCCTGCTTTCGATGCTTTGACGCCGATCGCGCCGCACCGCCACATTCCTCTCAAGGCTGAGAAGGACGACATTCTCGCGAGGTCTGTTGATCTGCTCGCGCCGCTCGCTTTCGGCCAGCGGGTGCTGGTGGAGGCGCAGCCTCGTTCCGGCCGGACCAGCTTCCTGCGGGCCCTGGCCATGTCGATCGCTCACGGCACCGAAGACGGAACCGATGTCACCGTGCTGTTGGTCGACGAGCGTCCTGAGGAGGTCACTGCCTGGACCAGAGAGGTTCCGGATGTAGAGATCGCCGCAGCGCCTGCTGACCTGGGCGCCCACGAGCAGGTTCATATCGCCGAGCGTGCCCTGTCCAGGGTCAAGCGCCAGGCCGAGGCTGGGGAGGACGTGGTGATCATCGTCGATTCCCTGACCCGCCTCGGTGCTGCCTATGGCGATCCGGGAGCGGTCAAGCCGTTCTTCGGGACCGGGCGTGAGCTTGAAGAAGAAAGCGCGGGCTCGGTGACCGTGATCGCCACCGCACTGTGGGGATCCCCCGGAGACCAGGCTGTAATGGATGCGGTCCATACGACCGAGAACGCCACTATCCGACTCGATTCGGAGCTGGCTGCGGCCGGGGTCAAGCCCTCGCTCGACGTTAAGTCATGTGCGATTTCTGGTCAGGAAGCCGTGCTCAACGAGAACGAAATCGATGCCTTGAGGCGGCTGCGGGCCGAACTCGGCGAGATGGACGCGGCTCCGGCGGCCGCAAGGCTGGTTGAGTTGATCGGCGGCTCGGACAACAACGAGGACCTGCTGGCGAAGCTTTAGCGGCGTCGGCAGGGCAGGTCGCCGGCAGTTCAGCTGCGGAAAGCTACGCGACGCCAGCTCGGTTCTTTGGCGAGCTCGATCATTTCGGGGCCGCGATCAGGCTGGATGTAGCCGAAGGACTGGCGGTCATCGTCGAAGACGATGTCCAGTTCGCCTTCCTTGACCCTCTGATCCAGCCAGGCCCCACGGAATACCAGGCGCCGTATCCAGTGGACGAAACTCTGGTTCGAAGGCCCCGAGAGGTCTTCCCAGTGATGGCCGATGTGGGTACCTAACTCGGAAGTGGGTTCTTCGATCTCACCTGAAACGGCAAGATGAAGAAGATCATGGAGTTCTGCGTAGGTGAGACCGGGATCGACGAAACCGAGCCGTACCACAGCCTGCTCGACGCGCTGGCTGAAGTCGCGCTCGTTAAAGGCGAATCTGAGATCGCCGTATTCGAGCACGTAGTCAGTGCCCGACTCGTAGTTTCCCCTTCGGGTTGTCTTTCGTTCCACAGTTGAAGCCCATGCGCTCCGGACATCGGGTCAGAGGCGCATTCGGGATCATGCCTTGAGCGGCCCGATGCCGCCCCGTCCAGCCACCCGCTGAACGAGGGGTTGCACCCTGCAAGGTGGCGACCGAAACGTCTGAACCGGGGCGAGATCCGGCAGCCTCAGCCTGAAAGGTGCATGGATCCGGCCTGTCGCTTCGAT
>CALEMO010000226.1 GCA_937910825.1 uncultured Solirubrobacterales bacterium
CGTGAACGTACGACCCAAGCTGAAGCTTGAGATAGTCGTGGCGGACTCGGACAAGGACCTCATCGTCGAGACGATTCTGCGTCACGCGCGAACTGGAGAAATCGGAGATGGCAAGATCTTCGTGACCCCGGTAGACGAGGCGATCCGGATTCGCACCGGCGAACGAGGAGACGAAGTAACACAGACCCACAAGGAGTAGCGAGCAGCTGACAGGCATGCGGCGGGGTCACTCCGGTGGCCCCGCCGTTGTCGTTGGCGGGTCGTCTGCGTCCGCTACACCGCAACCATGTGTAGCCTCGGAGGGGCATGACAAGGGACGAGCGCATAAGCCTCAATGAGGCTGCCCGCCGGGCAGGAGTATCTGCCGCGACCCTGACCCGCTGGGCCGACGAGAAGATCGTCCCCGTGCGCAAGGGGAAATGGACTCCGGCCGCCGCCGCGCAGGCCAGAGTGGTCGCCCGGATGAGGGAGCGAGGGCATTCTCTGGAAGAGCTGAAGCAGGCCGGCCGCGAAGGCAAGCTGGCCTTTGGCTTCAGTGAAGAATCTTTCGCCGACAGAACCGGCCTGGTATCGATGGAAGAGGCGTCGCAGCAGACCGGCTTTTCGGAAGACCTGATCGAAAGGATCATGGTTGTCCTCGGCACCCCGTTGGGTCGCGAGCGCGACCTCAGCGAGGTTGACGTCGGGGCCGTGAAGCTTCTGTCGACCGTGGCCGAGGCCGGCCTGCCGATCGAGGCAGTTCTCCAGCTGGTGAGGGTCTATGCCCAGGCTGTGCGACGGATCGCCGACGCGGAGGTCCGGCTCTTCCACCTGTTCGTGCACGAGCCGATGATGCGGGACGGCCTCGGTTCCCTGGAAATGGCGGAGCAGATGGGTGGGCTCGTGGCCTCGGTTACCCCGACCACGAGGCCACTTTTCGAATACCTGCATGACCGCTACGTCAGGTACTTCATCGAACAGGATGTGGTCGGCCACATGGAAGACGAATTTGGCGGGGATTCGGAGATCGACCAGATCAGGATCAGCCTCTGTTTCATCGACCTGACCGGCTTTACTCGTTTCACCGAGGAGGAAGGCGACGCTAAAGCCTTTTCCGTGATCGAGAGATTCACGGAAGCGGTCGAAGGGACCCTGCCGTCAGAAGCCAACATCGTGAAATCGATAGGAGACGAAGTCATGGTCGTTTCGCCCGACCCGGTCTCCCTGGTCGAGTGGGCGGTCGGTTTCCTGGCCCTTTTCAAGGATCGTCCCAAACCGAGAGCGGGAGTCCATTTCGGTGGGGCTGTCTTCCGCGACGGTGACTACTTCGGAAGTCAGGTCAACCTGACCCATCGAGTGGTCAACCGTGCTCTGGGCGGGGAGGTGCTGGTCACCGATGCGGTGGCTGATGCAATCAACGAGCATGAAGTTCTCGAGCTGGATAGCCTTGGTGCCATTGATCTGAAGGGCTTCCCGGAACCGACGCCGCTTTTCCTGGTCCGTGTCCGGACCTGACCCGACGAACGATTCAGGCCAGGCACGATCGACGAGTGCCCTGGAGGAACTCGCCCGGGTGGTTGACGCAACGCAGATGATCGAAGCCGGCAGCTCCGGCTTGGTGATGCTCTCTGGAGGGCCGGACTCGGTTGCCCTGCTGGCGGGGATCAGCGCGGCAATCGCCGGGCAGCCGACGGTCGCCCTACATCTGAATTACGGCCTGCGGCCCGAGTCAGACGGTGATCAAAAGCTCTGTGAAGACCTTTGCGACGAACTCGGGATCGAACTGACGGTTGAGCGGGCCGGCCCCCCCGAAGGCAATGTTCAGGCCTGGGCACGGGACCTCAGGTATTCGGCCGCCGAAGCGCTCCGCCAGGAACGGGATCTCGACTGGATCGCAGTCGGCCATACGCTCGACGACGTCGCTGAGACGGTGCTCTACCGGCTCGCTTCATCGCCCGGACGCAGGGCTTTCGCGGCCATGGCGGCAAGGCGCGGCAGCCTGATCAGGCCAATTCTCGCCCTGAGGCGCTCGCAGACTCGTAACCTGGTCAGTCAGGCCGGGCTTGCTTTTACCGACGACCGCAGCAACCACGATCCCGCTTTCGCCCGGGTGCGCATCCGGCACGAGGTGGTGCCGCCGCTGGAAACCATCAATCCCGCCGCCGTGACGAACATCGCCCGGACCAGGGAAGAGGTCCTCGAGGAAGGGGCGCTGCTGGAAGACTTGGCCGCATCGCTGCTGGAGGAAATGCTCGGGCCCGACGGCTGGCTGGACTCGCAGCCCCTGCTGGAACAGCACCCTGCTCTGCGTCGAATCGTTCTGCGCCAACTTGCGCAGCTCCAGCTCGGCCGGGGGGTACCGGTGACGATCGATCTGGCGCGTGAGGCATTCCGCCTGGCCGGCGATTCCGAGGGCGGATCGATCGACCTCGGCGGCGGAGGCAGTTTCGA
>CALEMO010000227.1 GCA_937910825.1 uncultured Solirubrobacterales bacterium
CCTTCCTGGGCGGCCTTCTGGTTGCCGTGCTCAGCTTTGGCGCGGTTTCAGCCGGACTGATCGGAAAGAACGAGACGACGACCAGGACCATTGCTACCGCAAGCCCGGTTGCCGATGCAGGCGGCCAGGATCTGGTCAACCAGATATACGAACGTGACGGCGACGGCGTTGGTTTCATCACGGCTTCAGGCGTTTCCACAGGTTCCAGCCAGTTCGACCCCTACGGACAGTCCCAGCAAGGTACTGCCACCGGCTCCGGCTTCCTGATCGACAAGGAAGGTCACATGGTGACCAACAACCACGTAGTCAGCGGCTCCGACAGCATTACCGTGGCCTTCGGCGATTCCGAGACCTCGTATGACGCCAAACTGGTCGGCTCTGATGAATCGAGCGACCTCGCACTGCTCAAGGTGGATGCTCCTGAAGATGCGCTGAAGCCACTGTCGATCGGAAGTTCGGATGAAATGAAGGTCGGGGATCCGGTGGTCGCGATCGGCAATCCGTTCGGGCTCGACCGCACGGTGACCACCGGCATCGTTTCGGCGCTCCAGCGAGAGATTCAGAGCACCAATGGCTTTTCAATTTCCAACGTGATCCAGACCGATGCATCGATTAACCCCGGTAACTCCGGCGGTCCGCTGATCAACGCTGGCGGCGAAGTGATCGGCGTGAATTCCCAGATTGCGACCGGAGGCAGCGGCAATGGCAGCGTCGGCATCGGTTTCGCCATTCCCTCGGACACGGTCACCAGCGTCGTCGACCAGTTGAAAGAAGACGGAACGGTCGAGCATGCGTTCCTCGGCATCAGTGGCGCAGCGCTCAGCCCGCAGATCTCGGACGCGCTCAACCTTGACTTTGATTCCGGCATTCTGCTTCAGGATGTGACCAAAGGAAGCGGCGCCGACGATGCTGGTCTCAAGGGTGGCTCCGAGGCGGTGACAGTTGACGGCATCCAGGTCCTGGCCGGCGGCGACATCATTACCCGGGTAAACGGCGAAGACGTCACATCGATGGAGTCGGTCGTGGCCCTGATCAACGAAGCCAAAGTTGGCGACAAAGTTGACATGACGATCGTTCGCGACGGTGAATCCAAAGATGTGACGGTCACGCTGGGCGACCGACCGGCCGATTCGTCCGGCTCATCGTCGCAGGACCAGCCGCAGGGCGGACAGCCGCAGTTGCCGCCCGGCTTCGGTCGATAGCGGATTTCCGAGGACCTCGAGCGCGATTTCAGGACAATTTGAGGGCCCGGCTTGGCCCTCGAAATGCCTTTGCCTTAAACTTGGGGCATGAAGGTAAAGGTCTGCGGAATAACCAATCTCGAAGACGCTGAAGAAGCGGTGGGTCTCGGCGCCTGGGCGATCGGCCTGATCCACAGCAAGCAGAGCCCGCGCTCGGTCAAGTTCAGCGTCGCCGCAGAGATCGGTGCTGCTTTCCGCCGCGACGCGGAAATCGTCGGCGTATTCGTGAATCCGACACTTGACCGGGTGATCGAATCGGTTGAGAACGCCAACCTCAGCATGGTCCAGCTCAGCGGAAACGAAGGCAGTTTGTTCTGCTCCGAGGTCGCCCGCCGCACCGGTGTCAAAGTGGTCAAGGCGATTCACGTCGCCGACGCCGGAGACATCAGCGGGGCGGCCTCCTACCACACTGATTTCCATCTCTTCGATACCGATAGAGCGGGCCTCGCCGGCGGCACCGGATCGACTTTTGACTGGGACCTGCTCGGTGGCTACCACTCGGACATTCCATTCCTGCTCGCGGGCGGCCTGAATCCCGAGAACGTGACCGAAGGGATCCGGCGTGTCCGGCCCGATGGCGTCGACGTCGCCAGCGGGGTCGAGTCCGAGCCGGGGCTGAAGGATCACTACAAACTCGCCCGCTTTTTCGAGGCAGCCCGCTATACGCCAGTGGCCGGCGCGTGAAAGTCGAAAGCCCGCATGTCCCGGGCCGTTTCGGCCCCTATGGAGGGCGTTATGTGCCCGAAACCCTGATCCCGGCGCTCGACGAACTCGTGGCGGCCTGGGCTGAGGCCAGGGCTGATCCGGCGTTCTCGGAGCAGCTGGCCGGCCTGCAGCGGGACTACGTCGGCCGCCCGACGCCGCTGTACCTCGCTTCCAGGCTCAGCCAGCGGGTCGGTCGAAACGTCTACCTGAAGCGTGAGGACCTTGCCCACACCGGTGCCCACAAGATCAACAATGCGCTCGGGCAGGTGCTTCTCGCGAAGCGCATGGGCAAACCGCGGATCATCGCCGAGACCGGCGCTGGCCAGCATGGCGTCGCAGCCGCCACGGCCTGCGCCCTGCTGGACGTCGAGTGTGTCGTCTACATGGGCAGCGAAGACATCAGGCGCCAGCGCCCCAACGTCGAGCGCATGGGCCTGCTCGGGGCCGAAGTGGTTCCGGTGGAAGCTGGTGCCAGAACTCTCAAGGAGGCCGTCAGCGCCGCGATACGTGACTGGGTGGCGAACGTAGAAACCACCCACTACGTGATCGGCTCGGTCGTCGGCCCCGCGCCTTTTCCGACGCTCGTTCGCGACCTTCAGCGGGTGATCGGGGACGAAGCGAGGGTTCAGGCTCTCGAAGCGGAAGGGGCGCTGCCCGCGCGGGTGATCGCCTGCGTCGGCGGTGGGTCGAACGCGATCGGCACTTTCACCGCCTTCGTACCTGACGAAAACGTGGCCCTGATCGGAGTCGAAGCTGCCGGCGACGGGGTCGATACCGACCGGCATGGCGCGTCCCTGAGTGCCGGAAGGACTTCAGTTCTCCACGGATCGATGTCGTCGGTGATCGCCGACGACGAAGGCCAGATCCTCGAAGCACATTCGATCTCTGCCGGCTTGGACTACCCCGGTGTTGGGCCCGAGCACGCATATCTCAGGGACACCGGACGGGCCGAGTACGTCTCGGTCACCGACCTTGAGGCGGTCTCCGCTTTCCGGGAACTCAGCCGACTCGAAGGAATAATCCCGGCGCTGGAATCGTCCCATGCGATCGCCTGGCTGCTGGGACAGGGCCGCAGCACTGAACCCGGCTACGACCTGGTCTGCCTCTCCGGCCGGGGGGACAAGGATCTGGCAGAAGTAATCGGGCTTGAAGATGCCTGACATAGAGGCTGCTTTCGCCGGGGCCAGGTCCGAAGGCAGAGCTGCATTGATGCCTTACATGATGGGCGGTTTTCCCGATCCGGAAACCTCGATCAGGATCGCCAACGCATACGCGGATTCCGGTGCCGATCTGATCGAGCTCGGGGTCCCGTATTCGGACCCGTTGGCCGACGGTCCCGTGATCCACGAAGCTGCCACCAGCGCCCTCGCGGCGGGCGTGCGCTTCGAAGACGTGCTCGAAGCCTGCCGGGCGGTGAGTGGGCGTCTGCCGGTCGTGCTGATGGCCTATACGAACATGGTTCTTGGCTCCCAGGGTCCGGCAGCTTTCGCCGAGCGCTCGCTGGCAGCGGGTGCCTGCGGCGTGATCGTGCCTGACCTGCCGCTCGGGGAGGACGAGCCGACCCGGGATCTTCTCAATTCGGCCGGTCTGTCCGTGGTTCCACTGATCGCGCCGACCACGCCGGAGAAGCGCCAGACCGAGATCTGCAGGTTGGCGGCCGGTTTCGTCTACGTGGTTTCGACCGTAGGAACCACCGGTGAGCGCAATGAGCTTCCGGCAGAGCTGCAGGGCCTGGTCGCCGGGGTGAGCGCCGAGGCGGATGTCCCGGTCGCGGTGGGATTCGGCATCGGGACGGCAGAACAGGCGGCTGAAGTCGGACGTATCAGCGATGGAGTGATCATCGGATCGAAGCTGGTGCGGCTGGTAGCGGACGCCGACGGTGGAGATCAGGCGGTTGCCGCCGTCTCCCGGTTTCTGGAGCAGACACGGCGGGCGATGGGCGGGTAGCCCTTTGGCCGACTTTCGCTAGGATTCGAGCCGATGATCATCCCGGTCACATTCTTCCTCGCCGCCGCCCTGGCTGTTTTTTCCTACTCCCAGGGGCAGGGGGGTCCGATCGCAGGACTCGTTTTCTTCGGCGTGCTTTTCATCGGCGCTTTCATCCAGTACAGCCAGCCGTTGATCGACATGGTCAGGCCTCACCTGCCCGCAAAGCTCCGCCGCTAGGGGAGCATGAAGATCGGGGTGCTGACCGGAGGGGGCGATTGTCCCGGTCTCAATGCCGTAATACGGGGCATCGTGCGCCGCGGCGTCTCTGAATATGGACACGAATTTATTGGTTTTCGGGACGGCTGGCGGGGACCGGTCGAGAACGATTTCCGCCCGCTGACCATCGAATCGGTCCGCGGAATCCTGCCCCGTGGCGGCACCATTCTCGGTTCTTCGCGGACCAACCCGGTGGAGATGGACGGGGGTGTCGACCGCATCCGCGAGAACCTGAAAGCGGCCGGCATCGTCGGACTGATCGCGATCGGAGGCGAAGACACCCTCGGCGTCGCCCTGGAAATGAACAGGTCCGGTGTGCCGGTGATCGGTGTGCCGAAGACGATCGACAACGACCTCGGCGCAACCGACTACACGTTCGGTTTCGATACGGCGGTGAACATCGCCATGGAAGCAATCGACAGGCTCCATACGACGGCTGAAAGCCACCACCGTGTCCTGATCGTCGAGGTCATGGGGCGCCACGCCGGATGGATCGCCTTTCATGCCGGGCTGGCTGGAGGGGCCAACGTGATTCTTATTCCCGAGCAGGAATTCGACCTTGACCGCGTCTGCGAGTACATTGAACGCCGCTTCAAGGACCAGTATTCGCCGATAGTAGTGGTCTCCGAAGGGGCGAAACCGATTGGCGGTTTCGACTCGGGCAGGCAGGTGCCGGCTGACGCATTCGGCCACGAACGGCTGGGCGGCGTTGCCCACTGGCTCGAAGGTGAGATCGAGCGCAGGACCGGCAAAGAAGCACGCGCGACGGTGCTCGGACACGTCCAGCGAGGCGGGACTCCGACCGCGTTCGACCGGGTTCTCGCGACCCGGTTCGGCCTCCACGCAATCGAGGCCGCAGATCAGGGCCACTGGGGAAAAATGACCGCCCTGCGCTCGACCAGAATCGAACTTGTCGAACTCGCCGACGCGGTTGCCGAGCTGAAGACGGTGCCGCCCGAGCTTTATCAGGAAGCGGAAGTCTTTTTCGGCTGACCGGCAGTCTCAGTCGACCGCGATCAGGCTCCTCGCCAGGGGCGCTCCAGGGAACTGGTGAAGCCGTCCGCCGGTGGCGAGGTCACCTACGTCTATCGTCTTGAATCCCGCCTCCGAGAAGATCCCGCCGACCTTGTCTTTCGCTTCCGAATCGTCGCCTGAGACGAAAAGCACCCTCCGGCCAACGGAAGTGACCGGGTCCCCGGCCAGCACCTCTGCGGCCAGGGTATTGGCCGTTTTCACGACCCGGGCCCCAGGCACCATCTGCGCGAAGACTTCGCTTGAGCTTCTGCCCCCGAGGTCGGCCGCCTTGTAATCGGGTGGAAGTACAGCGTTATTGGCATCGATCACGACCCTGCCCTGCCAGTCGGGCAACCCACTGAGCGCTGACTCCAGGTGTACCCACGGAACCGCCACGGCCACGATGTCCTGGGAAGCGGCCTCTTTTATCGTTCCGGCGCCGGCTCCAGGGCCGAGCCGCTCGACCAGATCGACAAGTGTCTCGGGCCCGCGGCTGTTGGCGATCTGCACTTCGTGGCCAGCGCAAAGCACCTGGGTGGCGATCGCCTGTCCGATGTTGCCGGCTCCGATAACTCCGACCTTCATCGCTCAGCCCCTCAGCAGGTTGGCCAGAGCGCCATCAATCTCCGGCTGCTTGAACTCGTAGCCGTTTTCGGTCGCATGGCGCGGATAGACCCGCTGTCCTTCGGTCAGGATCTGACCGAATTCGTTGCCTCGCATCGCTTTCAGGGCGAAGCCGGGAATCGGCATGATCGCGGGCCGGCTGACTGCTTTGCCGAGTGCTTTTGAAAATTCCTTGTTGGTGACAGGGTTCGGCGCTGTGGCGTTGACCGGACCGCTGGCGGACTCGGTGTCCAGCGCCCAGAGCAGGATCCCAACCTGATCGTGGCGGTGGATCCACGACATGTACTGCTTGCCGCTGCCGATCGGGCCGCCGACGCCGAGCTTGAAGGGTGTCAGCAGCTCCCCGAGCAGGCCGCCACGGGGGTCGAGCACGTGGCCGGTCCGGATCTTGGCGACGCGCAGGCCACTCTCCGCTACCGAGTCGGCGGCCTCTTCCCACTTGACAACCACATCGGCGAGGAAGTCGTCTCCCGGTTCGGCGTCTTCGTAGAGCAGGTCATCACCGCGGTCGCCGTAGTAGCCGATCGCTGAGCCCGAGATGAAGATTTCGGGCTTGGCCTCTGCTGTTGCGATCGCTTCGGCAAGATTCTTGGTCGCCTTGATCCTGCTTCGGGCGATGCGGTCCTTCACTTCGTCGTTCCAGCGCTGGTTGATCGGTTCGCCGGCGAGGTTGATCACTGCGTCGGCCGCGTCGAGTGCCTCGGCCGGGGGACGTCCCATAGTCGGCTCCCAGCCGTACCATTCGGCCGTGGGCTGAGCCTGACGGGCCTTGTCAGGGTTGCGGCTGAGGCCGATCACCTGATCGCCCCGGTTGATCAATGCGTTGCAGAGGCCCGCGCCGATCATTCCGGATGCTCCGGTGACGAGGATTTTCCGGCTGGACGAGTCTGAGGTGTTTTTCTGCGCCATGGCCGCCTA
>CALEMO010000228.1 GCA_937910825.1 uncultured Solirubrobacterales bacterium
CGGCCCGCCGTGGAATACGCGACGCCCAACTACATTGCCGAGATTTCGTCCTGGCTGCCGAATGACCGCGGTGTGAATGCACGCCGGGCGGGCCAGGTAGCCGGCTGGCAGCAGAAGCAATGGAACTTCCTGCCCTGCCTGAGCCTCTGCCGTTCCGGCGCCTCGGTGGGCAATCAGTCGCTCGGCGGGATCAACACCGTGCGCGCCTGGCGTGAGTTGAGGAAAGCCGGCCGACCCGGCGCGGCCGGAGTCAAGGTCGCCGTGCTGGATACCGGGGTTGCCTACCGGGATTACCGCAACGGGTTCCGCCGAGATCCTGACCTCAGGGAAAAGAGCTTCATCGGGGGATTCGACTTCGTCGACGATGACCGGCGACCGCTCGACCGCAACGGACATGGCACCCACATCACTTCGACGATCAGCCAGGCGACGAACAACAGGCGCGGTCTGACCGGGATCGCCTACGGGGCGAAGATCATGCCGGTCAGGGTGATGGACGCCTACGGCTACGGGACCACCGAACACATAGTCCAGGGCATCCGCTGGGCGGCCAACCACGGCGCCCGCGTGATCAGCATGTCGATCAATTTCCAGTGTGGCCTGGCCGTTCCGCCGCTTGAAGAAGCGCTGCGATACGCCCACCGCAAAGGCGCAGTCCTGGTTGGCTCCAGCGGCAACAAGGGAGCGGTCACCTGCCCCTCCCTGCCGGCGACAGCCAAGCAAGTAATCAGCGTCGGCGGCTCGACCGAATCCGGATGCGTCGCCAAGTACAGCTTCAAGAGCAGCGCGATCGACATCGCCGCGCCTGGTGGTGGCTCATCCGGTGACGAATGTCCGGCCCACACGGGCAACCGCCCGATCCTCCAGATGGCGATGCTCGGCGCTGATCCCACCCGCTTCTCGATCGAAAGTGGCTGGAAAGGCACCTCTATGGCTGCAGCCCATGTTGCGGGCGCGGCGGCAATGGTCCTGGCCAGCGGTGTACTAAAGGACGGAACCGGGCCACAAAAAGTCGAAGACCGCCTCACCGGATCTGCCCGCCTGCCTGCTTACGCAGCGACTGATCAGGCCTCGGGGTTCGGCGCCGGGATCCTGAACCTCGGCAAAGCGGTCAACCCTGAATTCGAAGCGAACTGACCTGCGCCAGACCTCTCAGGTGGTCCTGACGATGATCACGGAGCAGGACGCGTGGTGAGAAACCTTGTTTGGCACCGAGCCGAGCAGGAACCTGCGTGCCCCGGTCATGCCTTTGTTGCCGACGACGACCAGGTCAGCCTCGACCTCTTCGGCCACCTGCAAAATCGCGTCGGCGGGGTCGCCATCCCGCGCGTGAGGCTTGATCTCCACGTCAAACTGCATGGCGATGTCTGATGCTCCGTCCAGGGCGAGATGCACGTCTTCACGTGGACCGAACTCATGCTGGACGTCGTCCGGGGCTCCGCTGCGTTCGGACTGGACACGGCTGCTCGGCAACGGTTCATAGGCACTGACCACATCGAGTTTGGCGCCGGTCATCTGCGCCAGGTTCGAGGCCTGCCGCACGGCTTCGCGCGCTGACTCCGATCCATCGGTACCTACGACTATCTGCGAAAAAAGTGGCATGCAGCTCCTGTCTTCGAATGGTGATCGAATCAGCCTCAATGCTACCGCCGATCGCGGCAATCAATACGATGCCCGGCCAGAGAAGACTATCTGGGAAACTCGGTCTCGGAGATTCCCTGGAATCCGGAGCCGAGGACCTCATCCGGTGTAGTAACCAGTTTGACCGTTCCGATCGCGACCGAAGCGACCAGCAGCAGACAAATAACGATCATCAGAATTCTCCAGATCAGTGGCATCTGAGGGCAGGGTAAAAGATTGAAGAAAAACTTGGACACAGAGGACCGGGGCTGACTCATGTTTGCCACCTATCTCACGCTCGCGGTGATCGTTGCGCTCTCCCTCCTGGTGGGCCGGGCAGTGATGCACTTCGCCGGCCACGAGAAGTGGTCGGGCGTCGAGCCGGCAGTGGGCTTCGCCGCATTGATGACGGTTGAAGGCCTGTTGGCCCGCCTCCCGGGCACCCATTCCGCCCTGGTCCTCGGGCTGGTCCTTGTATTTACGGCTTCGGTCTTCGTTCTGCGCCGGGTCACGCCCGACGACCTGCCTCGCTCCGGCTTCTTCTGGCTGGCCGCCCTGCTTGCCGTCCTGATCGCCTCGATCCCGTTTGCCGTGACTGGTCACTGGGGTCTCCTCGGGATGGGCTACAACAACGACTTCGGCCTTCACCTGGCCTGGGCAGAGTGGCTGCGCTCCGGTTTCGGGACGGAGCCGAGCGACGGCTATCCGCTGGGACCCCACGGGCTCGCCGCGGCGATTTCATTTCTGCCAAAGATCGCTCTCGGCCCGGCCTTCATCGGCCAGGTGATGGCGATCGCCGTGCTTTGCGTGATGACCGCATGGGCGGCCGTAGAGCGGCTCGGAAAGTGGCGGCGGCTCCTGGCGGCGGTACTGGTCGGCCTGCCCTACCTGATGGCGTCCTACTTCGCCCAGGGAGCTTTCAAGGAACTCGCGGCCGCGATGTTCCTGCTCGCTTTCACAATCCACCTTCCGGGGCTGCTTCCCCTGCCCGGCGGACGCAGTGCCAGGCACCGGGCTTTGCTGCCGTCACTGATTCTGCTGCTGGGCATCGTCTTCACCTACAGCTTCCCCGGCCTCGCCTGGCCGGTGGCCGTCCTGATCGCCTGGGGCCTCGCCGATTCCACCGCGCGCGCCCGGCTCAGTCCCCGCCACATCTGGCGGGCGATAAGCCACCCCGTGATCGCAATTACCGGCCTCGTGATTCTCGCCCTGCTCTCTGCCCTGGCCTTCTGGGGGCCTTTCGGCTTCGGGGACGCGTTCTCGGAAGTCACCACCAGCGATGCTTTCGGTCCGGTTTCGGTCATTGAAGAATTCGGTGTCTGGCTGACCTCGGACTACCGGCTCTCCGGATCCGAGTCCACCCCGCTGCCGGGCCTGATGGGTGCGATCGGACTTGCTTCACTGCTCGTCGCGCTCTGGTGGTGGTGGAAACAGCCGAAGTCGGTCTATCCACTGGCCTTCCTGGCCTGCGCGGGCCTTTACGGGATCTCGCTGCCATGGGTCGGCGACTACTCGCTGGCCAAGGCCCTGGTCATCAGTGCCCCGATCACGATGGTCGTAATCCTGACCGCACTCCTGAGCGGGCCAGCGAAACCCTGGAAGCCGAACCAGGGCATGGAGTTCGGTGCCTGGGTCACACTCGCAGCGGTATTTGTGATCGGCGCTGGTGCTTCGAGTTTCCTGGTCCTGCGTGATGCCTCGGTTTCCCCGCCCGGCAGGGCGGCCCAACTGGCGGCATTCCTGCCCCAGATTGGGGGAAAGACCGTGCTCTACGCCGACCAGGACCGCTTCGCCCCCTACTACCTCCGCGGGGCGAAAGTCAGTGTCCCACTGGATGAATTCCCCGACCCCGACGTGATCGAGAACGAAAAGAAGCCCTTCCAGGGTGAGGACGGGCTGAGCGTGATCGATTTCGATTCTTTCGACGTCGCGACACTTCGAAATTTCGGATTTGTAGTCACCACGAACGCATCCTGGACCAGCATGACCCCTCCTTTTTTCGAACGGGTCGGCATGACCGAATCGTTCAGCCTCTGGCGCAAGGCTGCACCGGCTTTCGGCCGCCCGATCCTCAAAGAGAAGACGATGGCGGCCAAGCTGGTCGACTGCAGTAGCGAAGGCGGCAAGTACTTCTCGACTCAGATCCAGGGTCGGGCGACGATCATGCCGGAGACGATCATCGGCCTGAGGGACGACTGGCTACCCCAGCCCGACTTGAGACTGGGGGAGTCGGCTTCGCTTGACCTCGAGCTAGGCAAGGGCTCCTGGCGCTTGTCGCTGCAGTACTTCACGCCAAACGGAATGACTCTCTCGGCGCCGGGCTACAAGACACGGCAATTCGACGGCTCAATTGAAGGGCAGCGGCTCGCGAACATGGATACGGGCGCCACTGGGCAGTTCTGGCCGGCCGGGGTGGTCGAGGTCGACCAGTCGGGGCCGATCACATTCACCGTGACGGCAGACGCACCCAGCACGCTCCAGAAACTGACCGGATATTCAAGGGAAACCAAGCTCGGGCGTCTGGTCGCGACGCGGACCGGCGCCCGCAAACGGGTTGATATGAGCAGGATCTGTGACCAGTGGGTTGACTTCTTCCGACGCGACGAGACGCTGGCAAAGAATGGTCAGCAGCCGTCAGGCTGAGCCGGCCGGCACAAGGGCGATGACCGTATTGTCGGGACTCACCAGCGAACCGGTGACCGATGAAGCGAGGCGGACCCTCGGCGGAATGGCGCCGCTGCGTCTGCGCACAGACGCGATCTCCAGGGCTTCGGCGGGCAACGGCTCACCCGGCAGGAAAATCTTCATCTTTTCACCGGTGCTGACCCGTCGCTCGATCTCGACCGAATCACTGAGGTCATCGAAGAGCGGCGTCGCCGCTGAGCTGACGATCGGTGCCGCGTCGACCGGCGAGCGCAGCCGGTACACCTGGTCGGGCTCATAGCTCGCGGCGAACTCGGCCGATAGCAACTGGTTCAAAGTGTCGTCTTCACTGACCAGCGCCACCGCCGAAAGTTCGTCAATCACTGATTGCGCCACACCAAAATGAGGGTCAAGCGGCCCGCCGAATGCGACAAGATCGACTTCTTCGGCGGCCTTCGTTTCGTCTTCGTCTTCGGTCCAGACCCTTACTTCGGCTCCTACCTCCCGCATCGCCCCGCCCATCGCAAGCGCCCAGGCCGGCCCGCCGATCAACAGCAGAGAAGGTGGCTGTTCGCCGGAAATGCCCAGCCTCGAGGCCAGGAACGGTGAACCCAGGGCCGAAACGAACACCGTTCCGACGATGACCATGAAGGTGATCGGAATGATCATCTGCGCGCCAGGCACACCCTGGTCGGCCAGGC
>CALEMO010000229.1 GCA_937910825.1 uncultured Solirubrobacterales bacterium
ATGACGTCAAGGCCATGACTTATCCGGCCTTCAACGGCTCCTACACGGCATCTGCCGACTTCACGGACGCCGTACCGCTGGACCAGCGGCTTCAAAAGATCGCTGTGCCGCTGCTTGTCATCTTCGGTGAAGAGGACCAGATCTTTTCCGCACGCGAGTCGATCAGCGCTTTCGCCGCAATTCCCGGTGTGGAAACCCTGCTGATCCCCGGCGTCGGGCACTCGCCCCAGGTGGAAGCCCCGGAGAAGACCGCAGCGGCGATCCGCCGCTTCGCAACATCACTGGCCCCCGAGCCGGAACCGGCCCCGAAGCCAGCGCCAAAACCAAATTTGAATCAGAACTCAAAGCAGGACAAGCAGAAGGCCGGGCAAAAGCAAAAGAAGCAGGGAGCGAAGAAGAACCAGAGCGCCGGCAAGCAGAACGGACAGTGATGCTCCCGGATTTATCGCGAATGGCTACAGGATCGGGAGCATCGTTGGATGGGCGGAAATAGTCCGCCTGATGTTCCCGAATGTGCCGCATGTGGCGGCCGGATCGGGAGCATCACCAGATGGGCCGCGCTCAGGTTGAGTAGCGGCCGCCGGCTTTCGCCCAGGCCAGCACGCCGTCCTTGTCGGCGAAGCCGTCGCTGATCCGGGCATCCCCGCGGTGGTGGATCAGGTAGAGCGCGTCTTCATCCAGCTCAGTTCCGGTCCGCGCGTCAAGCGGTGAGACGTTCTCGGGCACCTGGACGTTGTTCCAGATGTGCCAGTCGTCTTTCTGCATCAGCCAGGGCACGACATGTTCCAGGCGGCAGAAAGTCGCCCCCAGGTTGCGCTTCGGCTGGATCAGCCGATAACCGTCGTCTTCAAGAACTTCAACCCCGCACCAGTCGCATTTGTTCGATTTCGCCATGAGCCCAGCATAGGCTCTACGCAGTCTCGCCGCATGACATGCCGAATACCGCAAAGAGCGACAATGCGGTTGTCAGCGTCCTGGCTTTATGCGAACATACGTTCGTATATGGTCATTTCGGTAATCCTGCCTCTCCTGGCTCTTCGAGCGGCGCTCGGCAAGGCTCAGAACCGTTTGCTGGAGCCGATTGCACTGGCCCCCCAGCATGACGCGCGCCAGGCCCTGGGGGAAGTCTCCAGGGTCGCCTGGGGGCTCGGTGTACGGCCCGGCATGGGTCTGGGGGAAGCGATCGACATCTGCCCCGGGCTGGTCCTGGTCAACCCCGACCCGAGCTATGCCGAGAGCCTCTGGCAAAAGATCCTCGGTCGGCTGGAAGCGATCGGTGCGGGGGTTGAGTCCGACCACCATGGAGAGGCCTTCTTCCAGGCTGACGAGATAGAGAGGCTCTATGGCGGCCTAAAAGGAGTGCTGGAGGCCACCTCCCGGCAGATGGGTGACAGTGTTCGCATTGCCGTGGCGCCGACCCGCCTCGCGGCCTATGCCGCGGCCATGCAGAAGGATGGAGAAAGCCGGGTCCGGGTGATTCCGGAAGAAGAGCTCGTGGCTTACCTCGGCTCGTTGCCGGTGACCGCCCTCAACGGCCGGCTGAGCGGCCCGGAAGAAAAGACCCGGCAGTTGCTCATTTCCCTGAAGAAACTGGGCATAGAGCGGCTCGGGGAGCTGACCGGGCTTTCCGGTGATGCCGTCGCAGATCGTTTTGGCCACCTCGGCATCGAAGCCCGGAACATGGCCCTGGGGGTGGAGCCGCGCATCCGTCCCCGGGCCCCGAAGCAGGAGCTTTTTGAGACCATCGAGCTACAGGAGGTCTCATCCGGCATCCACCTAAAGGGTGCACTCGGCATCCTCTGCGACCGCCTCGCCGGACGGATTGACGACCTCGGCCTGACCGCGCGCCGGCTGACCGTGGAAGCCAGGCTGGCCGGCGGTGGAAGCTGGTCGCGGGACATCACCCCCCGTCGCCCGACCGCCAGGGCAGAGGCCTTTCGCCTGATCCTCCTGCCGGCGCTGGAGCACCTGCCCCGCCCTGCCGAGAAACTGAGACTGCGGGCCGCGGAGTTGACCGGTGGCAACCCGGAACAGATCGAGATCACCCACGAACCCGACCAGACCCGCTCACGGCGGCTGGACGAAGCCGCCCATCAGGTGAGGGCCGCCGTCGGAGAGAGCGGCCTGATGCGGATCCTGGACGCGGAGCTGGAATCCCATCTCCCGGAGAGAAGGATGCTGCTCACCCCTTACCTCTCAGGTGAAAAGTTTTCAAAATGAATAACGCAGATGACTTAACCCCATGAAGCCCTCCCGTCTTTATGAGCCGCGGCCGGTCGAGGTCGCCAGCGATACCCACCGCACTCCGATCCAGGTCAATGACGTCGATGTGGTCGCCGTCCGGGAGGAATGGATCGTCGAAGACGGTTGGTGGACTGCGGCGCCGGTCAAGCGCTGGTACTTCGAGCTGGTGCTGATCGACGGACGTGATCTCACGGTTTTTCAGGCATTCCCTTCCGGGCAGTGGTTCGCCCAGCGCGCCTGAGGACGGGTGGTATGAGTGATGGCCCCCTACGTCGAGCTGCATTGCCATTCGTGTTTCTCTTTTCTCGACGGAGCATCCTCCCCGCTGGAGATCGCCAGTCGTGCCGCAGAGCTGGGCTATCCGGCGATCGGCCTGGTCGACCACGACGGCATCTGGGGTTCGATGGAGTTCGCCGTCGCCTGCAAAGGGGCAGGGGTCAAGGCGATCACCGGTGCCGAGCTGAGCGTATCGCTGCGTGGCCGGATCTTCCACCTGACCCTGCTGGTCGAAAATGCGACCGGCTACGCAAATCTCTGCCGGCTGCTGACCGAGGCCCATCGACACACCAGGGACGACCCTTCCCGCCGGGCCAGCCAGCCCTCGGTGCCGCTGGAAGCCCTGCCAGAACACGCCGAAGGACTGGTCTGCCTGAGCGGCTGCGCCGGACGCGGCCTGGTCAGCTCGGCCTGGGCCGATGGTGACCTCGGCCATGGGGCACGCCTGGCCCGGCAGTTGCGCGAGACTTTCGGGCCGGAGAACTTCCGGATCGAACTCCAGCGGCCCTACTGGCGCCACGACCGCGCCAGGAACCGCTGGCTGGACGACCTGGCCCACAGCCTGGATGTACCGGCTGTGGCGACCGGCAACGTGCACAGCCACAGCTCCGAGCGCTCGCGGCTCCAGGACGTCCTGGTTGCGGTCCGGCTCGGCAGCAGCATGGAAGGCTCCGAACCGCGGCGGCGTGGCAATTCGAGCTCTGCTCTTACTTCCCCCGAGCAGATGGCAAACCGCTTCGCCCAGTACCCGGAGGCAGTGGCCGAAAGCGCCAGCCTGGCCGAAAGGCTCAACTTCGACCTGGAAAAGCAGCTCGGCTACCGCTACCCGCAGTCTGACGACCCGAGCGCCGACAAAGACCTGGCGCAGCTCACCGGTACCAGAATCGTCGAGCGCTACCGGGGGACCCCGGAGGAGGCCGAAGCCGGCCGTCGGCTCGAAAACGAGCTGAAGATCATCCGCGGGCTGGGCCTTTCCGGCTTCTTCCTGCTCCACCATGACCTGCTGGAGCTGGCCCGTGATGTCGCCGCCGAAGTCAGAGGGCCGACTTCGGCCCGCTCGGTGCTGCCACCCGGCCGGGGACGGGGCTCCAGCGTCAGCTCGATCGTCTGCTACCTGACCGGCCTCTCCCACGTCGATCCGGTCAAGGCGAAGCTCTTCCCCGGTCGCTTCCTCAACGAAGAAGTGACCGCAGCGCCCGACATCGACCTCGACTTCCCCCGGGACATCAGGGCGAAGCTTATCCCGCGCATCCACCAGCGCTACGGCGCCGACCGCTCCGCCCTGGTCGCCGCTTTCCCCACCTATCGCGCCCGCGGAGCGATCCGCGACTTCGGCAAGGCGCTCGGCATTCCGGCATCGGAGATCGAACGGGCGGCCCGCTCGGTCGACTTTTATGGGGGCTCGGACGACCTCGAACGTGATCTGGGCTCTGCGGTAGGTCCCGAGCGGGCCCATTCGACAGGCTGGAAGAACCTGGTCTGGCTGACCAGGGAAGCCCGCGGCATCCCGCGCAATCCCTCCCAGCACTCCGGCGGCATGGTGATCTCGACCAGACCCCTGGTCGAGATCTGCCCGGTGGTACCGGCCGCCATGGAGGAACGCCAGATCGTGATGTGGGACAAGGACTCCTGCCAGGATGCGGGATTCCTCAAGATCGACCTGCTCGGGCTAGGCATGCTCTCGGCGGTCGAGCGATGCGTTGATGAAGTCAACCGCGTCCGCGGCGAAACGGTGGACCTGAGCCGGATCGACCTCCAGGATGAAGAGACCTTCAAGGCGATACGCAATGCCGATACGACCGGTGTCTTCCAGATCGAAAGCCGCGCCCAGATGCAGATGCTGCCGCGTCTGAGGCCGATGAACATCGATGACCTGACCGTCCAGGTGGCCCTGGTCAGGCCGGGACCGATCCAGGGTGGTGCGGTTCACCCCTACATCGAGCGCCGACGCAAGCTGCGTGAAGACCCCTCCTACGAAGTGCCCTACCAGCACGAACTGCTGAAGCCGGTGCTTGAAGAGACCCTGGGCGTGATCATCTTCCAGGAGCAGGTGATCGAAGTGGCGATGAACGTATCCGGCTTCAGTTCATCGGAGGCCGAGTCGCTGCGCCGGGCGATGAGCCGCAAGCGTTCACGCCAGGCGCTAGAGGCCCACTACAAGAGGTTCATCGAAGGTGCCACCGGCAAAGGGGTCGAGCGGGAGATCGCGGACAGCATCTTCAACCAGATCATCGGCTTCTCCGGATTTGGCTTCCCGAAGGCACATTCGGCCGCATTCGGGCTGCTCGCCTACCAGTCGGCGTGGCTCAAGGTCCACTACGGACCGGAGTATCTGGCTGCCCTGCTGAACGAACAGCCGATGGGCTTTTATCCACCGGACTCGCTGGTCCACGAAGGCAGGCGCTCCGGGATCGAGATCCTGCCGCCGGACATCAATTCCAGCCGGGTCGACTGTATCGCAGTAGGTGGCTCGGATCGGGACCAGCCGGCGGTGAGGATCGGCCTGGCTTACATAAAAGGGGCGAACAAAAACGAGATGGAGCAGGTTGTGGCAGAACGCGACCGTGGCGGTCGCTACATGGACCTGGGCGAGCTTTCTTCTCGCATGCCGCTGCGTCGCCAGGAGCTCGAGCAACTGGCCTGGGCCGGTGCCCTGCGATCGCTGCCGAGGGGAGCGCGGGTATCAGGGCTGTGGAACGTCGGGCTCTCCCCCGGCGGCCTGATCAGCTCCAGCGGCCGCCAGCTCTCCTTACCTTTCGCGCAGGGCAGCACACCGGACCTGAAGGAGCCGGCCGGATGGAGCCGGGTCCAGGCCGAATACGCCAGCATCGGCATGACCCTCGAAGGCCACCCGATGGCCCTGCTGCGTCCGAAACTGAAGAGCAGCGTAAAAAGCACTACGGATGCGGCCGCGCAGAACGACCGCAGCCAGGCCGAGGTCGTAGGCATGCTGGTCGCCAAACAAAAGCCCGAGACCGCGAAAGGGACCGTCTTCCTGCTGGTCGAAGACGAATTCGGCACTCTGAACCTGATCACCCCGCCCCGGGTGGCCGCCAAATACCGCCTGGTAATCCGCAGCGCAACCATCCTCCGGGCCAGGGGGCGGATCGAGACCAACCAGGGTGTGGTGAACCTGATCGTCAATTCCCTGGCCGAGGTTGAGCCTCCAAATCCGGCGATCAAGGCGGTCGCCCCGGTGGGACAGTCCTTCGGGCGCCGTGGCCGGTGATCCGGCAGCGAGGAACTTCCCGCAATACGCGAACACCCGTTTGCAACGCAAGCTTCCACTTGGCTCTGTAGCTGGGTTTGCCAGCTTCACTGCACAAGATCTTGCAAACACACGTTCGCGTCCGGAGACACCCATACATTACGAACCTATGTTCGTGCATATGAAAAACATCCCGGCCAAAGCGGCCGACGCAATCGACCTCCTGATCGAGCTCGCAACCCTCGGCGAATACGGCCTCGAATACCCCGATCAGAGACCCGAAATGAAGACCATTGCCCCCTGCGGTCCCGGCCGGACTAGGGTAAAACCCACAACCCGGATAGAACGCCCCAGGCGCAACGCCCCGGTAGCCAGGCCGAAGCCGTCCAGAAGCAGGCGCGGCACCTGCCCGACTCGCGCCACCGCGCTGCCCGAGGCCTTGATGCCGCCACGCATCACGCTGGACCTCAACGCCTGAGACAGGCTCACGCTGGAACTCTCCCGCTCTTGACAACTGTCTGATCTTCCCCCGTGACCGGATCAGCGGGTTAGTTCCAGTTGGCAAGCTCAAGCCCGACGAATATGAAAGCCTTCAATCATCAACCCTAGCCGTGGCCTGACTCTCACCGGCGCGGTCCGATTTCCAGGGTTCAGATCACTTTGGACACGAAATCGATGCGGCGGACATGCGGGTCAACCCCTCCGGAGAAAGATCAAAGTGTCGCCCGAACCGAAGAGGATCACGCTGATCCGCGACTTGTGGGTCATCTTCCAACTGCGGGTACGCGAGGCCTGCAAGCAGAAGGGCCACCCTTGCGGATGGCCCTTCAGTAAAGAACCGGCGGCGACCTACTCTCCCAAGGGGTTGCCCCCCAAGTACCATCGGCGCTGTAGAGCTTGACTACTCTGTTCGGAATGGGAAGAGGTATTTCCTCCACGCTATTGCACCACCGGAAATATGTCGAGACTATGAGCCCCGATGAAGCTTAAAAACTGCACAATGACCCACTAAAATAAATATCCGTCAAGCCCTCGACCCATTAGTACCGGTCAGCTACAGGTGTTGCCACCCTTCCACCGCCGGCCTATCAACCTGGTGGTCTACCAGGGGTCTTACTCTCTCTAGGAGATGGGAGAATTCATCTCGAGGACGGCTTCCCGCTTAGATGCCTTCAGCGGTTATCCGTTCCGTACGTAGCTAAGCTGCGATGCCCTTGGCAGGACAACAGCTACACCAGAGGTACGTTCATCCCGGTCCTCTCGTACTAGGGACAAATCCTCTCAATTCTCCAGCGCCCACATCAGATAGGGACCGAACTGTCTCACGACGTTCTGAACCCAGCTCGCGTGCCGCTTTAATGGGCGAACAGCCCAACCCTTGGGACC
>CALEMO010000230.1 GCA_937910825.1 uncultured Solirubrobacterales bacterium
GGCGCACTTTTCCGGCTGCCTCATCACCTGCTTCTGCTAACGGCTCGCCCGCCGAGAATGAAGCGAGCGCCAGATCTGCGGCCCGGGCGGCAGGTCGATCACCGTGGATACCGCTTCGGCGGCGCTCGTCATCCAGGGGTTCTCGCCCACGGGGCCCCAGACCGCGAAGGCGAATCGGCCGCCCGGCGCCAGCCACCGCCGCAGATTGGCGAAAGCAGCGGACTGGTCGCCGAAGAACATGACGCCGAAGCGCGAGAGCAGGCGTTCGTAGGCAGGTTCGGGAGCCGGTGCGGTTGAAGCGTCCGCGACCTCGAAATTCACGCCGCTTTCGCTCGGGCTCGGCCGAGCGCCAGCGGTTTCAATCAGGGCCGGGGAGATGTCGAATCCATCCACAATGCTGCCAGTGGGTGCCCGGCGTGCCGCCTCAAGCGTCGTACCACCACCTCCACAGCCGATATCGGCGATCCTCAACGGGCCATCGATCTGAAGTGCACTGATCAGGGGCTCGTCGATCGGCGCCAGGGTCGCTTCCATGAAAGGCAGCTGCGAGACCCATTTCTCGCCACGCTCGCAAGCCCAGTCAGACCCTTCGAGCCCGCCCGTCAAGATCCAGATCCTGCCACTTGCGTCAGGACTCTTTTGCCGCGTCGAGAATGTCGCTGTAGGCCTGGGCCGGATCGTCGGCCCCGAAAACAGCCGATCCAGCGACAAAAAGACTGGCCCCCGCTTTGGCCATGGGACCGGCAGTCGCGGCGCTGATGCCGCCGTCGACTTCAATCAGGGCACCGTCGGACAGGGGAAGCAGGCGGGTCACTTTGTCCGGAGAGCTTTCGATGAATGCCTGCCCACCCCAGCCGGGATTGACGGTCATCATGAGGATCAGGTCGGCCATGCCGCCGAGCTCGGAAACCGCCTCGACCGGAGTACCGGGGTTGATCGCGATGCCGGCCAGGCAGTCGAGCTCATGGATTGCGCCGAGGGTGCGGTGCGCATGTGCGGTCGCTTCGTAGTGAAAGGTGATCAGGTCGGCGCCGGCGCTGGCGAACTCGGCGATCTGACGCTCCGGCCGGTTGACCATCATGTGTACGTCGAGAACACCGCCCCGGTCGTGGACCAGGTCGGCGATAGATGACGCGACCAGAGGACCGATTGTGATCGGAGGAACAAAATCGCCGTCCATCACGTCGAAGTGGATCACCCTCGCACCGGCGTCCATGACTTCTTCGATCGCCGAACCAAGCCTGGCGAAGTCCGCCGACAGGATTGACGGAGCCACGTGAATGCCGTCGAATTTGGATCTGTTCGAGATTCCAGTCATATTGGCCTCAGCATCGACCCGCCACAAGGCTGGCAGGACATGTCTTCGGTGGTGCTCATTCTGGCAATTGTCTGGTGTTCGCCGCAGTCCGGGCATTGGGAGACCAGCTCATACCTCGAAAGGCAGAAGACGCAGCGAAACCGGCCGGGCAGCTGGGTCGCCGAAAGCCAGGGCTCCCCGCAGCTCGGGCAAACAGGGCGCTTTTCGAGGGAGGTCGGTACGTCCTTGCTTTCATCCATCAGGTTCATTATCCCGACCCGGTCGGCACAACCGGCCGCTTCAGCCGTGAAATGAAGAACCCGGTGGTGTGGTCGCGATCCGGCAAAAGCTGAAGGAAGCGTGAATCCGTTTCGTCAGCGAGGCCGGGCGCGAGCGATCCAAGGTCGTCGATTTCGAGGCCGGACCGGTCCGCGAAAGCCCGCACCTGATCGGCGTTCTCCCGCCGCGAAATCGTGCAGGTGGCATAGACCAGCGTCCCGCCTTCGACCACTTGCTGCGCCGCCCGGTCGAGGATGTCCGATTGCAGCTCGATCACCCGCTCGATCACCGCGGGCGACTTGCGCCAGCGGGCGTCCGGACGTGACGACAGGGCGCCGAGGTCGGAACAGGGAGCATCCACCAGTACCCGGTCGAAACTCGAGAGTATTTCGCCTTCACGCGCATCGGCTTCGATTACCAGGCCATTGTGAAATCCGAGCCTTTCGAGCTGGGCTGCGACTTCCTCGGCGCGCTCCGGGCTTGGTTCAACTGAAACAAGATTGCCCTGCCGGCCTACCCTGACCGCGATCTGGCCGGTCTTTATTCCGGGTCCGGCGCAGAGATCCAGCACTCTTTCACCTGGCTGGGGATCGAGGACTTCGACCACGGCGGCGGAGCCGCGTGACTGCACGACGAGCATCCCTCTTTCAGCCGCATCCTCGGCCGCCGAGAGGCTGCCGCGGGCAGTCAACAGTTCGGCGGGCGCCAGAGGCCACTGCCCTTCCACCGGCTTCAGTTCGAGATCCTCCGAAGCCAGCTCAACGATGATTTCCTCGGGTGTGATGCGGGCAGTATTGACCCGCAGCGCCCGTTCGATCGGCAGGTTGCAGGCCGCCAGAAGGGAACGTGCCCGGCTCTCCCCCTGCTCCCGCCACCACAGCTCAACCAGCCAGTCAGGTGCGGAATGGGCAAAAGCGGCTGCTTTCGGGGTCGAGTCCTCCGCAATCATTGCCTCCAGGTTGTCCCGCTCGCGCAGGGCGCGCCTCAGCAGAGCGTTCACGAAACCCGCGGCGTGACCCGCGCCGGCCAGGCGAGTCAGCTCAACTGCCTGGTCGAGCACCGCGTGGTCCGGCGTCCCGTCCGAAAAGAAGATCTCGAAAAGCGCGAGACGCAGCGATGCCATCACGGCCGGCTCGGGCCGCATGCCCTTCTTTTTCACGAAGCGGGAGACGATCCCGTCGGAAGTTCCTTTTCGCTGAACAGCGCCGAAGGCCATCCACATTGCCTGCGACCTGGAACGGCCGGTGAGGTCAACCGCGGCCGCCTCTTCACGGAACGCCCGCTCAGTGTGCTCATCCCCTTCGAAGGTGCGCCTGAGTACGGCGTGGGCGACTTTGCGTTCAGGTGTAATAGCGCTCATAGGTGCTCGCGTCAGGCGCCCGGCAATGCCGCAGCGGGTGGCCCGTAGCCCCTGAGGTACGCCGCCGCGTCCATCGCCTTTTTGCCCGGCGGCTGGACTATGTCAAGGCGCAGCGTCCGGTCCGCACATGCCAGCAGCAGTTCGCCGTCTTCGCCCACGATTGATCCTGGACCCCAGCTCGGCCGGTCGATCACGGTCGCCGCCCGGATTCCGAGGCGGCCGTCGTCCCCGTCGAGAGCGAGATAGGCCCCGATATGCGGATTCAGCCCACGCACCTGACAGTCGAGC
>CALEMO010000231.1 GCA_937910825.1 uncultured Solirubrobacterales bacterium
GAGAATCTGTAGGATTCCGCGTTCTATGGCAGTCCGAATCAGACTTAGAAGAGTAGGTTCCAAGAAGAACCCGATCTGGCGAATCGTCGTCGCCGACAAGCGTTCCCCGCGAGACGGGCGGACGATCGAGACGATCGGCCAGTACAACGCCCAGACCGAGCCTTCAACGATCGTGCTCGACGAAGAGCGCGCCAACTACTGGCTCGAAAAGGGCGCCCAGCCCTCCGAGCGCGTCGCCGGACTACTGCGGATCAAGGGCATCAAAGCTTCAGGAAGCTGAGCATGAGGGACATGCTTCTCTTCATCACGCAGTCGCTGGTCGAAGACCGCGACGCGGTTGAGGTCGAGGAGCTTGAGGAAGACGGCGACCTGATTTTCGAAATCACCGTCGATCAGGACGATCTCGGCCGGGTGATCGGTAAAGGCGGGCGGGTTGCCAACGCGATTCGGACCGTTGCAAAAGCGGCCGCCGTCCGGGAACAGCGCCGGGTCCTGGTCGACATCCTCGACTGATTTTGGCCTCGCAGGTCGCGGGACCATGAAACTCGACGTTTTCACACTTTTCCCCGAAGCCTTCGACTGGTTCAGGGGGCAGCGCCCGGTGCGCAAAGCGATTGAGGCTGGTGCCGAGTTCAATACACGCGATTTCCGCGACTGGACGCCCCTGAAGGGCGGCCGGGTCGACGATACGCCGTACGGAGGTGGCGCCGGCATGGTTCTCAGGGTTGATGTCGTCGACGCAGCCCTCGAGGGAGTTTTCGGCGATGGCGACCGCCCCCGGACGATCGTGCTCAGCCCGGCCGGCCGGTTGCTCGATGAACCCCTTGTATCCGAACTGGTCCAGGAGCCTGCGATCGCGTTGCTCTGCGGACGCTACGAAGGCTTCGATCAGAGGGTGCACGACCACCTGGCTGACGATGAGGTTTCGATCGGGCGATATGTACTGGCGGGAGGAGAGTTACCGGCGATGGTTCTCGCCGATGCTTTGATGCGGCGTATGCCCGGAGCCCTGGGCGATCCGGCGAGCGCAATTGAAGAGTCCTACAGCGAAGCGCTGGACGGCCTGCCCGAATATCCGCACTATACGAAGCCACCTGAATATCGCGGGTGGGGAGTGCCTGACGTGCTTGTTTCAGGGGATCACGGCAAGGTCAGGCAATGGCGGCGGCAGCAGAGCGAGGCTCGAGGTGATTCACCAGAAGGACACCGGAGAGACTGAGTCGGTAGCATTGCGCCTTCGCGGGCCCCAAGGCCCGTCTTTTTGAGCCATGAGCACAGTAATCCAGGACATCGAAAGCAGTCAGCTGAGGAAAGGACTCCCGTCCTTTGCCCCCGGCGACCGCGTGCGCGTTCACTTCCTCGTGATCGAGGGAAACCGCAAGCGCCCCCAGGTATTTGAGGGTGTGGTGATCAAGCGCCAGGGCTCCGGTGTTCGCGAGACGTTTACGGTTCGCAAGCAGTCCTTTGGAGTTGGCGTTGAAAGAACTTTCCCCCTGCACTCGCCCAAGATCGAGAAGCTTGAAGTCGCTTCCCGCGGACGGGTGCGGCGCTCGAAGCTCTACTACCTTCGCGGACGGGTCGGCAAGGCCGCTCGAGTGGCTGAGCGGCGCTGGGGCATCGATGAAGAGATGGTCAGCACCGAAGCGGGTCCGACCGACGCATCCGGCGAAGAGCAGGAGCCGATCGAAGAAATTGACGCCACCGACGAGACGGCCGCATCCGAGACCGACGGCTCTGAGACTGCCGCCGAGCCGGCTGAATCGGATGACGCGCCTGTCGAAGCAGCAGCTGAAGCTGACGCGCCCGTCGAAGCCGCTGCTGAAGCTGAAGTCGAAGCTGAAGAACCCGCCGAGGCTGTGGCCAAAACTGGGTCTGTGCCTGAAGCTGACGCAGCAGAAGAGCCCGGCGACGCCAGCGGACAGAGCGAGAAGGAACAGGCCTGAGTCCGAAGATCCCCAAGCCTAAAACGGCCGGGGGGAGCTTCGTCGAGCTGGTCGTGATCGTTGCACTCGCCCTCGGGCTTGCGTTGCTGATTCAGGCATTCACGATCAAGCCGTACCAGATTCCTTCCGGTTCCATGGAACCGACCCTGGACATCAAGCAGCGCATCCTGGTCAACCGGTTCATCTTCCACTTCACCAGTCCCGAGCCCGGCGATGTGGTGGTTTTCCACCCGCCGGTTGGCGCTGACGACGGAGCGCCACGGGCCTGCGCCGTACCAACGAATGGCGGCCAGCCCTGTCCGGAAGCCCTTCCTGAGCAGTCCAAGGACACTTTCGTTAAGCGCATCGTCGCCGGACCTGGGGACACCGTCTCGGTAAGGCGGGGGATACCGGTCGTCAACGGGGTACCAAGCCCACCCGACGGTTACAAGATCATTCCCTGCGGGAACGGGCAGGGTTGCAATTTGCCAGAAGAAATAACGGTGCCCGATGGCCATTACTTCATGATGGGAGACAACCGCGGAAGCAGTTTCGACAGCCGTTTCTGGGGGCCGCTGCCCGAGGACTGGCTGATCGGCAAGGCTTTCGGAACTTACTGGCCGCCGAATCGCATCGGTGGCCTCTAGCAAGTCCCCTCCCGGACCCGATCCGGCCGGCCTCTTCGCCTTTGACCGAAGGCAGGGCACGGGCGCGGTTGCCGGAACCGATGAAGCCGGACGTGGTTGCCTCGCCGGCCCGATAGTTGCCGCAGCAGTGCTTTTTGACCGGCAATGCATCGAAAACCGCGCCGGCGGCCTGCTCGATGGGCTGAACGACTCGAAGAAGCTCACGGCAAAGGCGCGGGAACGCCTCTATCCAGTGGTGATGAGGTGCGCTGCCAGGGTTTCCGTTTCGATGCGTTCGGCCAGGTACATAGATGCCAATGGTCTCCACGTAAGTAACCGGGAGGTCCTGGCGGCAGCATTGGTGGCTCTGGACATACCACCGGATACGTCCTGTTTCGTAGACGGGTTCAACCTGCCGGACTGCCCGGTAGCCCACCAGCAGCTGGTCAAGGGCGACAGTACGAGCGCCGCGGTGGCCGCCGCGTCGATTGTGGCCAAGGTGACCCGTGACCGCTACATGGTCCGGGTGAGCGGGCTCTACCCTGAATACGGGCTCGATGGCCACAAGGGGTACGCCAGCGAAGCCCATCGAGATGCCATCCGCGAGTTCGGCCCCACGCCGATTCACCGCATGTCGTTCAGGTCTTCGGCCTATGGGGAGTCAGTGGATCAGGCCTGAGCGTCAGAAAGCGTTTTCGATGTGCTCGATCGAGATGATCGAGCCGTCCCTTCCGACCAGGACCCCGACGACATCGAAGCGCACCCCCTCGAAGGCATGTCCGTGGCCATGTCGTGCGATCCAAGCCGACGCCAGAAACCTCAGGCGCCGCTGTTTGGCCGGTCCGACCGCGAGAGCCGGGGCCTCTGGCCCGTGCCGCGGCTCGGGACGGCTTGCTTTTACTTCGACGAAGACCAGAACATCGACGTCGAGCGCGATCAGGTCGACTTCCCCGCGCCTGATTCGCCAGTTTCGAGCCAGCAGCTTCCAACCGGCCTGGCGAAGAGTCTTGGCGCACAGATCTTCAGCCATGCGACCCAGTTCGCGGCGTGGATCGCCCTGCCCGGCCTTTCTTTGCGATGGTGCCATCAGCCGAAGCTAGGAGAGGACCTGAGACAATGCGCCTGGCGCCCGCAAGTTCTCTGCGGCCCGTCAAGGAATCGATGCACCTCGAGCGCAAAGCGTGAGCTGAAGCTTCCTAACCTGCATCCATGCTCGCTGAGACGACCGCCTTCACTCTCGACGGCATCGCTGCGCGCCCCGTGCGAGTCGAGGTTGACGTCCAACGCGGCCTGCCTTCGTTTCAGATCGTCGGGCTTCCGGATACCGCGGTGCGTGAGGCGCGGGAGCGGGTCCGGGCCGCACTGGTCAATTGCGGTTTCGAATTCCCCCTCAAGCGGATCACGGCCAACCTCGCCCCGGCTGACCTGAAGAAGGTGGGTCCGGGGCTCGACCTCGCCCTGGCCGCTGCCCTGCTCGCGGCGGCCGGTGAGATCTCGATCGACCGCCTGGCCGGCTGGGCATTCGCTGGGGAACTCGCCCTGGACGGAACTCTGCGCCCGGTCAGGGGTGCCCTGGCGATGGCCGAAGCGGCCGGTTCCAATGGCAGCGCCGGGCTGATCCTGCCACCGGCAAATGGTGGAGAGGCCGCGATGGCCCTAGGCGTGGAAGTGAGGGTCATCGAAAGCGTCGCGGAATTGCGGTGTCTGGACGACGGCGAGCTTCCGGGTGAGAGACCCGCACCAGCGGAGTTTCGGGAGAGCGGACCTCTGCCGGACATCGCTGATCTGCGCGGTCAGGGCCATCTGCGTCGGGCCCTTGAGATTTCGGCCGCCGGGGGGCACGGACTGCTGGTGGTCGGGCCCCCTGGCGCCGGCAAGTCGCTCGCAGCCAGGCGGATGAATTCGATCCTGCCGCCGCCCGATTCCGGGGAGATCCTTGAAATCGCGAGGATCGCAAGCGTCGCCGGGACCGGGCCGGTCTTTGGCCGCCGGCCGTTTCGCGCGCCCCATCACACCGTGAGCGCGGCCGGCCTTGTCGGTGGAGGCACACCGCCCGGTCCGGGAGAAATCACGCTCGCCCACGGTGGTGTGCTTTTCCTGGACGAGATCTGCGAATTTCGCCGCGCGGCCCTTGAAGCCCTCAGGGAACCACTGGAGTCGGGCGAGATCACCATCGTCAGAGCCACTGGCAGGCAGACCCTTCCATGCCGCTTCACCTTGGTGGCCGCCGCCAATCCCTGTCCCTGCGGGCGCGGGGAGGAGGACCCCGGATGCCGGTGCTCGCTTTCAGCGACGACGCGTTACCGCGCAGCCCTGAGCGGGGCGCTGGCCGATCGGATCGACCTCAACGTAGCCGTCGAGCAGCCTTCGGCGGAAGCTATGGCGGGGTCTGCCGGCGAGGATTCAGCGACCGTGAGAAAGAGGGTGATCGCGGCCAGGGAGGTGATGACCGCAAGGTATGGCCGGGCGAAAACTAACGCGGCCGCCGACGCCGCCGATCTGGCTGACCTCAAGATCGATCGCAAAGCCCAAAGCCTCGTCTCCAGCGCGCATACGGCTTGCCGTCTGAGTGGCCGCGCGCACGACCGGGTGTTGCGAGTGGCTCGGACGATCGCCGATCTCGAAGCGTGCCGGGAGGTCGAAGAGCAGCATGTTGCTTCGGCACTGGACATGCGGCGAAGGGACCGAACATGACCGGGGCGGGGGTGAATGCTGAAACTGCATGCGAGAGCTGCCTTCGGCGGGCATGGCTGGTGGCCAGCCTCGCATCCAACATCGAAATCTGCTGCGACGACCGGCCGGGTCGCCGCATCCCGGAGTTGCTCGCGCTGAGCAATCAGGAACTGGTCGCGGCGGTTGCCCCAAGGCAGGTGGACAAAATGCTAACCCGGAATTCGGAACTCTCACACGGAGACATGGTCGATGCGCTTTGCGACGCTGACTGCTGGGCCTGCTGCGAGCATGACGGGCGCTTTCCGGACGGACTAGGCGATGCCCGGGATCGTCCATCGATCCTGATCGGACGGGGAGGGGGTTTCCCTTTGTGCGAGTTGAGCAGGGCGGCTTCGGTGACGATCGTCGGCTCACGGCGGGCCACCGGCTACGGCCTCGAGGTTTCGCGCAACCTTGGCCATGGAATCGCCACGGCCGGCCTGAACGTAGTCAGTGGCCTCGCCCTGGGCATCGACGGATCGGCCCACCGCGGGGCGCTGGAGAGCGGCAGGACGGTAGCCGTGCTCGCAAGTGGGCCCGACCGACCGTATCCGGTCAGCCATACCCGGCTCTACCGTCAGGTAGCGGAGAAAGGACTGGTCATTTCCGAGATGCCGCCGGGGACGGCGCCGCGCAGGTGGGGTTTCCCCGCGCGCAACAGAGTGATGGCTGCACTTTCTTCGATGACGGTCGTAGTTGAAGCCGCTCGCCGCTCAGGTTCCCTGATTACCGCCGAGATGGCGGCTGACGCGGGCCGGGAAGTCGGTGCGGTACCGGGTCAGGTGAATCTTGGTCCGGCCGCCGGTACCAATGAGCTGCTCGCAAACGGCGCAGCGCTGGTCAGGGACGCCCGCGATGTTTTCGACCGGGTGCTGGGCCTTGGGGTCGGCCCCCGGCTGGATCACGGACCGGCGCTGGGGCCTCAAATCCGCCGGGTGGTCGAGGCGGTCGAACGTGGCTGTTCGACGGTGGATGCGGTCGCGGACGTGCTTGCCCGCGACGGCTCCGCTGTCGCCGCGGATCTGGCCAGGCTGGAGATTCTCGGCTTCCTGACCTGCTCGCTGACCGGGACCTATTCGCGGACCAGTCTGCAGGCTCCATATTCTCCGGAGCAATGAATGCATCCAGGATTCCGGCTGTTCTGTCCATTGCCGGCTCGGACTCCGGCGGCGGCGCCGGGATTCAGGCTGACCTGAAGGCCTTCGCGCGTTGCGGGGTCCACGGCATGACCGCGGTCACCGCACTGACTGCCCAGAACACGGTGGGCGTGACCAGGGTCGAGCCGGTCAGCGCCGAAATGATCGTCGCCCAGATCCAGGCGGTGGTCGACGACATCGGGGTGGATGCGGTCAAGGTGGGAATGATCGGCACCGTTGAAGCGATCGCCGCCGTCGCCGCCGGCCTCGACCTGATCAGGGGCGTGCCGGTCGTGGTTGATCCGGTGATGGTCGCCGAGAGCGGAGCTGACCTGCTCGAGAGTGACGCGCGCTCAGCCTTGATCGAGAAGATCATCAGTCGTGCGACCGTGGTCACGCCGAACATCCCCGAGGCCAGGCGCCTGACCGGGCTTCAAGACGCGGAACAGGTGGATCTGGCGCGGGCCCTGCTTGAAATGGGTCCAAGGGCCGTGGTGGTGACTGGCGGCCACAGCGATCGCATGATCGACGTATTCGCTGAGCCCAGCCGCACTGTCGAGATCCCGGGTCCTCGTCACAAGGGCGGATCCAGCCACGGCTCGGGTTGCACCCATTCCTCCTGCCTGGCCGCGATGCTGGCCCGCGGGGAGGACAGACTGTCCGCCGCCAGGGCCGCGCGGGAGCTGGCTTCTGCCTCCGTGGCCAACGGAATCGAATCGATCGGTCACGGGCCCGGCCCGGTCGACGTGATTGGCCTCGGGACGCGCCAGGTTCCCTGACCGCGGGTCGGGCCGCGGGCACGCCGCCAGACTCCGGTGTGCCTAGGATAGTTGGCATGTCAAACAACGATCCTTCTTCCACTACACCTTTGCCGCGCCCCCGCTCGTCAGCTGTTTTCGACGGCCCCGATCGCTCGGCCGCCCGCGCATATATGAAGGGCATCGGCTTCACTGACGAAGACCTGAAGAAACCGACCATCGGCATCGCCAATACCTGGACCGATGCCATGCCCTGCAACTACGGCCTGCGCGGGCTCGCCGAATACGTGAAGCAGGGGGTCCGGGCGGCAGGCGGCACGCCGATGGAGTTCAACACGGTTGCCGTTTCGGACGGCATCACGATGGGCACCCAGGGCATGAAATCATCTCTGGTCAGCCGGGAGGTCATCGCCGACTCGATCGAGCTGATGGCCCGCGGCTACCAGTTCGATGCGGTGGTCGCCCTGGCTGCCTGCGACAAGACCGTCCCCGGCGCGGTGATGGGGGTGGCCCGCATCGACGTGCCTTCGATCGTGCTCTACGGCGGTTCGATCAAGCCCGGCCGGCTGCACGGCAAGGACGTGACCATCGTCGACCTCTTCGAAGCGATCGGCGCGCATGCCGCGGGAAATATCTCGGACGAAGAACTGGCCGAGATGGAGAGCGTGGCCAGCCCGGGATACGGCGCCTGTGGCGGACAGTTCACCGCAAATACGATGGCCTGCGCTTTCGAGGCCCTGGGCATCTCGCCGGCTTTCTCCGCCATGGTCCCTGCCGAAGACGAAGACAAGAACGCTGTGGCAAGAGGCATCGGCGAGCTGATCCTCAAGGTGCTGAGCGATGATCTGCGGCCGAGCCGCATCATTACCCGAAAGTCCCTGGAGAATGCGATAGCCATGGTATGTGCCTCGGGAGGCTCAACCAACGGGGTGCTGCACCTGCTCGCGGTGGCGCGTGAAGCGGGCGTTGATCTGGAGATCGATGATTTCGAAACCGTCTCCCGCCGGACCCCGCTGCTTGCCGACCTGAAGCCGGGCGGCAAATACGTTGCGACGGACCTCTACGCCGCGGGCGGAGTGCCTTTGATCCTCAAGCAAATGAAGGATGGTGGCCTGCTCCACGAGGACGAGATCACCGTCACCGGCGGCACAATCGGCGAAGAAGCGGACAAGGCGGTTGAGACCCCCGGCCAGAAGGTCGTATTGCCCGTGGACGCGCCGCTCAAGGCACAGGGGGGGCTGGCGATCCTCCGCGGCAACATCTGTCCCGACGGAGCCGTGGTCAAGGTGGCCGGAACCGAGCGGCGCAGCCACACCGGGCCCGCCCGGGTCTTTGAACGCGAGGAAGACTGCTTCGCGGCGGTCAAGAAGGGCGGTATCGAGAAGGGCGATGTGATCGTGATCCGCAACGAAGGACCCGCCGGTGGGCCCGGGATGCGCGAAATGCTCCAGGTGACGGCCGCATTGGTCGGAGAGGGCATGGGCGAGCACGTCGCCCTGCTCACCGACGGACGTTTCTCCGGCGCCACCAGGGGACTGATGATCGGACATGTCGCACCCGAAGCGGTCAAGGGCGGACCGATTGCGGCGATCCGCGAAGGCGACATGATCACGGTCGACATCGACCAGCGAGAGCTCTCGGTTGACCTCTCAGCCGACGAAATCGATCAGCGGATCAAGGCCTATTCGCCCCCCGAACCGCAGTTCGAACGTGGCGTCATGGCCAAGTACGCAAACGGAGTGAGCTCGGCTTCACTGGGAGCGATCACATGAGGCGATCCGCTGGGCCGAACCTGGGGGACACATCTGACTGAAGTCAATAAAGCCGGAACGTAAAGAATCCAGGCCCTGCGGCGCACCATTCGGCTCGCTGACGGGTTTCATGTCCAGTGATCCCTCGGGGGATCGGGCTATATTCATAAGCGGGAACGGAACAGTCGGCCGCCGGCCGCTAACTTTAGGAGTGAAATGTCAGCAGTGAATCGTCTTTGGCGCGTCCTTGTTGCAGCAGCGGTAGTGATCGGATTCGGGGCAGTGGCCTTCAGCGGCACCGCCACCGCCGGGATCGCCGTTCCTGGCGAAGACACCGTGTGGCTTTGCAAGCCCGGTGACGCCGACGACCTTTGTGCAGGAACGATCGACGGCACGGTCAATCCGTCGCCAGGGCAGGAAAGCACGCCTCTCGGCTATACCCGGCCCGACGAAGCTCCGGTCGACTGCTTCTACCTCTACCCGACCCAGAGCGATCAGCCATCCAAGAATTCCAACCTCGACAAGGATCCGCCGATCCGTCGTGTCGCCGTCCAGCAGGCGAGGATGTTTTCTTCGGTCTGTGACGTCTATGCACCCATGTACAGGCAGGTCACTTCTAACGGGTCCCAGGCATCCCACAACACAGAGGTCGAGACCGCCTATCAGAGTGCGCTCTCCGGGTGGAAGGACTACCTCGAGAACTACAACAACGGGCGCGGATTCATTCTGCTCGGCCATTCGCAGGGTTCGGCTCACACGGCCAGGCTGATCGACGAGGAGATCGACAACAATCCCGATCTGCGGGACCGTATGGTCGGCGCCTTCGCGCCCGGTGCGAACATCAATGTGCCGATCGGCGAACTGGTCGGCGGCATGTACGGCCACGTTCCGGCCTGCTCTGAAGACGGAGAGATCGGTTGCCTGGTCGCGTTTTCAACGTACAAGGGCTACCCCGGGGACCTTGCTGGTTTCTCCCGGCTCAATGTCGGATACTGGATCTACGATCTTCCGCGTCCGGACCCAAGCCAGCAGGAGGTCGTCTGCGTGAACCCCGCAGAGCTGGATGGCAGCAACGGGGTCCTCAATCCGCTGATCAATTTCGACTACCTGTTCGGTGTTCCCGCAGGGCCGGAGTCAGAGGCGCCGTGGCAGTCTCAGCCTGATTACTACGCTGGCGAATGCAAACGCCAGACAGGGGCCCACTGGCTGAACCTGAGCACCCTCGATCTGCCCGGGGAAACCCGTGCCGACCTTGCCTCCCTGGTCGCATCAGGCAACAACTACCACGTGCCCGAGGTCAATCTGGCCGAAGGCAACATGCTGCGGGTCGCACAGGATCAGACCGACGCCTACCTGGCGCGCGACACGGCCCGGACCAAACTGGCCGCCAAAGAGAAGAAGCTCAAGAAGGCGAAGAAGCGGCTGCGCCGCAAGCGGGTCGTCGTCGCGAAATCGAACAAACGCGCCCGCAAGGCTGCGAAGGGGTGCCGGAAGGCAGCTAATCCTCGGATATCCAAGGCCGCCTGCAAGTCAAAGAAGAAGCTGAAGACCAAAGCGAAGCGCTCGAAGAAGCAGGTCAAGAATCTGAACCGCAAAGCTAAGAGCCTCAAGACGCAGATCCGTTCATTGGAAAAGATCGCCTAGAGGTCCTGGCGGCAAAATGAGAGGGCCGGCTGCGGCCGGCCCTTCAGTTTTTCCGGGAGATGAATTCCCCGAGCACCTGGTTGAAACGGCCGGACCGTTCGAGCTGGACCATGTGGCCGGTGTCGTGGATCAGGTGAAGTTCTGAATTAGCGATGCGCTCGTTGTAGGCGTATGCGGCGCCGACCGGGACCAGAAGATCACGCTCGCCCCAGATGACCAGGGTGGGCAATTTTATCTCGGCAAGACGGTCTCTTGTGTCGTAGCCGGCAAGTGCGTATGCCGCCTGAAGCAGGCCCGGGGAATTGACCCCGTATGTTCCGAGCTCCCAGAGGATCTCCCGGCTGACCATGCTGGGGTGGGCGATCACACCGCTGAAGGATGCCGCGCGCAGGCGCTTGCGGCCCAGGCTGCGCCCGAGGCGGTTCACGGCGATCGGCAGGGTCAGGAGCATCGCCGCCTTGGTCACTTCCTTTCGCGGCTGGCCGATCGAAGCGAAGCTGATGCCCGCTGCGGCCACCAGGGTGAGGCTTGAAAATCTCTCCGGTGCTTCGATCACGGCTTCCGTCGAAATGAAGCCGCCCATCGAATGGCCGACCGGCGCTGTCTCGGCACCGAGGCCGAGTTGGTCGGCGAAAGCGATGATCAGGTCCCCGAAGGCGCTGATCGTCAGCGGTTCTGGTGGCATCGGGCTGGCGCCGAACCCGGGCAGGTCGAGGGCAACGACACGGTGGTTCCGACTGAGCGCGGGAATGTTCTCCAGCCAATTCCTCCAGCTGCCACCGAGCCCGTGTACGAACAGGACGGGAGGTCCTTCACCCATCTCGACGTAGCTGACCTTGCTCTCTCCGAGCGCGCAGTCAATGGTCACATCATAAAGGTGCTGCCGCCAGTCGATGCTTAGCCATTCGCCGTCTGAGACACCGTAGTCGGCATGCTCTGGGGGCGGAACCTTTTCGATCGACGTATCGCCGTTATTCACGCCTTCTGACTCTAGAACAAAGAGGTTCGGCATACGGAGCGATGGGGCTACTGCCAGAATGACCCCATGGCGGAGGAAACTGAACCGGCGCGCAGGGTCCTGGTAACCGGGCTTTCTAGCTATTGGGGAGGCAGGCTGGCGCATGCACTCGAATCCAACCCCGATATCGAAGCGATCATCGGGGTCGATTCGATGGAGCCGACCCGCGAACTCAAGAGGACTGAATACGTAAAGGTCGCCGCCGAGCACGGCCTGATCGAGAGGATCGTCAGGGCGGCCAATATCGATACCGTTGTCGATACCCGGCTGATGGTCGATTCCGCGCGAACAGCGTCCGGCTCGGCTCCGCATGCAATGCACGAGAACAACGTGATCGGCACCCTGAACATCCTGGCGGCCTGCTCGGCCGTCGATTCACCGGTCAGGCGGCTCGTCTTCAAGAGCTCGGCGCACTGGTACGGCTGCGCCCAGGACGACCCGGGATTTTTCAGTGAGGGCATGGTCCGACAGCACCGGCCCGAGACGCGCATCGAAAAGGACTTGGTCGAAGCCGAGGCAGCGGTCGATGATTTCCGCAAGCGCCGACCAGAAGTCACGGTGTCCGTACTGCGCTTCGCAAACGTTCTCGGGACAGAAGTCGACACTTCCCACATCCGGCTGTTTTCGCTTCCGCTGGTGCCGATGATCGCCGGATTCGACCCCAGGTACCAGTTCGTTGATGAAGTTGACGTAGTGCACGCCCTCGAGCACGCGACGATCCGGGATCTGCCCGGTGTATTCAACGTGGCCGGGGACGGCGTTCTGACTCTTTCGGAGACGATCTCGCTGCTCGGCAAGCACCCTCTGCCCGCGATTCCGCCCTGGGGCACTGGCCTGGCGACGGCCGCGATGCGACGGCTCGGCATGAACATTCCGGAAGAAATGCTGGGCCAACTGCGCTTCGGGCGGGGTCTCGACAACCGACTGTTCAAGTCGACTGGATTCCATTACCGGTGCACTTCCCGCGAAACCGTCGTGCACCTGAGGGAGCGGCTGCGCCTGAACCCGGTTTCTAAAGGCGTCAGCAACCCGTATCGCTACGAGCCCGAAGTCGACGAGTTTCTGCGCCACAGTCCCCATGTGACCCGTGAAGCGAGCAAGGATTTCGGCCGTGAAGATGCGGCGATGTTCGATCCTTCGCCTCCAGTCGACGAATAGACCGCTACCGGGCGGCCCGCGCCGGGTTTGTGCAGGACAGGTTGCGGGCAGGAGAAGGAATCGGCCATAAATTATATTAGTTGTAAGTTACTTATCAGTTCACCTGCAAAGA
>CALEMO010000232.1 GCA_937910825.1 uncultured Solirubrobacterales bacterium
GCCTTGCGCCCATGAGCAAGCGGGAAAAAGTCACAGCCCTACTGGTTGCGGGGACCCTCTTGGCCATCGTCGCGGTAATCGTGGTGGTTGCGAGGAGCGGTGGGGGAGACACAATTCCGACACTGGTCAAGGAAGGCAACCTCTCGAAGCCAACCCAGGTCCTTGAGCAGGGAGAGCCCGCAACAGTCGAAATGAAGACCACTGAGGGCAACTTCACAATCGTCCTCGATACCGAACGCGCGTCGGTCACCGCCAACAACTTCGCCTACCTGACCGAAGAAGGCTTCTATGACGGCCTCGGTTTCCATCGAATCGTTCCCGACTTCGTCATACAGGGTGGTGATCCGCTCGGCGACGGTACTGGCGATCCCGGTTACAAGGTGGTCGAAGCGCCACCGGAGGACCTCAAGTACGACGTCGGGGTGGTAGCGATGGCTAAATCGGGTTCAGAAGCAGCCGGTACCTCGGGCAGCCAGTTCTACGTTGTGATTGGAGATAGCGGTCTGCCGCCGGTATATGCCCTGGTCGGCCGGGTCAGCGAAGGAATGGACGTAGTGCAGAAGATCGGCACTTTCGGCGACCCGGCGAGCCCTGAGGGGGAGCCGAGCAAAGAAGTGGTGATTCAGCAGGCGACTCTGGAAAAAGGCTGAGCTTTGGCCCCACTCGCCGCGGTCGAGCCGGTCCCGTTTGAAATATCCACGGCAACTTCCCTGATCAGGGGGGAGTCTTCGGGTGAGGGCATTGACATGGTGCTCTGTCACGGCCTGAGTGCGACAAGGCGCTATGTGGTTCATGGCTCGAAGGTCCTGCCGAGGAACGGTTTTCGCCTCCATGTTTTCGATGCGAGAGGCCACGGGGAATCTGAACCGGCCACTGAATATACGTATGGCACGATGGCCGACGATCTGGGCCAGGTGATCGATCAGCTGGGGCTGGAGCTGCCGATCGTGCTCGGCGGACATTCCATGGGTTGCCACACGGCGCTCACCTACGCCCTAGCGGATCCCGGCCGGGTGGCGGCGCTGATTCTCGCCGGTCCCGCTTTCACCGGGGAGGAGAGTGACCTCGAACTCGACCGCTGGGACAGGCGCGCCGGGGCCCTTGAGTCTGGGGGTGCTGCCGAATTCGCGAGGGTGGTCGGATCGCAGGTTGACGGGCCGGATGAGGTTCGGAAAAAGATCACCGAGCTTGCCCGAAGCCGGGCGGAACTTCACCGCCATCCGGAGGCGGTGGCCGAAGCGCTGCGCCAGGTTCCCCGCTCGGCGCCGTTTTCGTCGGTGAGGGAGCTGGAGATGTTGGACCTGCCGGCACTTGTTGTGGGCAGCCACGATGAATTCGACGACGGACACCCCTATGCGGTTGCCCGCAGGTATGCGCATGCGCTGCCGCAGGCAAAGATGATCAGCGAAGAACGGGGTGAATCGCCGCTCTCCTGGCAGGGCGGGCGTTTGTCCCGGGAGATCGCGTCTTTTCTGGAGCTGCTGGGCACGGCTGACGCGGATGGGTAGCCTTTGACCAGGTGACACCGGCAGAAGAACAACTCGCAGTCGACCCCCCAGAGGGCGAGGCCCCGTTTCCCGGTATGAAGTGGGTTCCAGGCGGAACTTTCACGATGGGCAGTGAGGCCCACTACCTGGAAGAGAAGCCAGTTGGTGCGGTCTCGCTAGACGGGTTCTGGATGGACGAGACGGCAGTTACCAACCGTCAGTTCAGCCGTTTCGCTGAAGAAACCGGATATGTCACGGTCGCCGAGAAGGCTCCCGACCCGGCGATGTACCCGGGCGCGGACCCGGCCCTGCTGGTTCCGGGTTCGATCACTTTCAGCAAGCAGCGGGGGCCGGTCGATCTGAGCAATCCGCTGGCTTGGTGGCAGTGGACGCCCGGTGCGAGCTGGAGGCATCCCTGGGGCCCGGGTACCGAGCTCAGCGGGAAAGAGGACCACCCGGTGACCCAGGTCAGTTTCGAAGATGCCGATGCCTACTCCAGGTGGGCAGGCAAGGGCCTTCCCAGCGAATCGCAATGGGAAAGGGCTGGCCGAGGCGGCCTGGAGGGAGCCGAATTCGGCTGGGGCGAACAGATCGCCCCCGACGGCAAGGAGCGCATGAACCGCTGGATAGGCGAGTTCCCGTGGAAGTTCCGACCACGACCTGGAGGTTCCCGCAAGCCCGGAACGGTCGAAGTCAAGACTTTCGAAGCAAACGGCTTCGGACTGTTTGAAATGACCGGGAATACCTGGGAGTGGACGAATACCTGGTACTCACAGAAGCATCCAGAGCCCGCTTCACGCTGTTGCGCGCCCGCGAATCCCCGTGGTCCAGGGGTCGAATCAAGCCGCGACCCGGCCACCGGAATTCCCAGGAAAGTGATCAAGGGAGGGTCCTTCCTCTGCGCCGAGAACTACTGCAGTCGCTACCGGCCGGCGGCACGAATCCCTGAGACCGTGGAGAGCGCTACCTGTCACCTATCGTTTCGCTGCGTAGCCTGAGCGCCTGACGGTATGGTGACCCGGGTGTTCCGCCCGCCGGACCGAATATTCGACCGGCAAACTGTCAAGACTCAAAATGAGGGGATCTGAAATGGAAACTAGTGGTTCAAATCCGCCCGGAGGCTCTGCCGCCTGGGCATCGTGGGTTGCGTTTGCCGGAATAATCTTGATGCTGGTCGGCGTATTCAGCGTGATCGTCGGACTCGCCGCTGCCTTTGACGACGACTACTTCGTCAGCGGAGTAGCCGGTGGCGACATCTACCTGCTGAGCGCCACTGCGGTCGGCATCATCTGGATGGTGATCGGTGTGATCAAGGTCTGGGCCGGCTATGCGCTGATCCAGGGCCGGACCTGGGCCAGAATACTGACCATCGTGCTGGTCTTCGTCCATTCCGTGATCGATTTGACCACGCTCACCACACAGCCGTTCATCTCGTTGATTTTCATCGCCTTGAACGTGACCATCCTCTATGCGGTCACAGTTAAATGGACCGAAGCGTCAATCGGCATGGGGAACTGAATCGACCACGCTGCGTGACAGATTCGTCGCGTTACTGAAACGGATCTGGGCCGTCGCCTGGACCGCCGTGCTGTCATTCGACAGAGCGGCGGGCACCAGGCAGGCGGCCCATGTCGCAGCCACGTTCAGGCTGAAGCCCTGGCGGCCATCATTTTCGCTGCTGGCAGACCGGGTACGCAAAGGTTGATGTAGGTTCTGACCATGGGATGCCTGGTTGCTGTATTCGCTTTGATCTCGCCCCGCCTCGCCCTGTTTGTGATCCTCGTCTTTTCCGACTGGGTGGGCCAGGCTTTTGACGGATGGGTCGTACCGGTCATCGGCTTCTTCCTTCTTCCCTGGACGACGCTCGCCTACATCGTCATGTACCAGGTGTCGCCCCTCGGGGTCGATGGTTTCGAATGGCTGATCGTTATCTTCGCTTTCGCCGTCGACATCATGTCCTATGCGAGGACCACCCAGGCCAGGAACGCCCGGGCCT
>CALEMO010000233.1 GCA_937910825.1 uncultured Solirubrobacterales bacterium
AACGCGCAGCCCTCGGCTGATTCAGTCCAACGCTCAGCCAGCGGCTGATTCAGCTGAGTCTCCGCCTTCGACGGGCTCGCTGGGCTTGGTGCTGCCGGTTGAATCCGGGGTAGACGCCACGCCGACCTTTTCGGGCTCGGCTTCGGCCTTCTTCTTCGGCTTCTTGCGCGGCTTGGTGATCTCCAGCTTGAGCGCACTCTCTTCATCGTCGTCCGACTCGTTCCGCTTGACGGTGACCAGTGAACCGGCGACCGAGTCGCCGCCGCCCGCCTTGAGGACTTCGTCTGCAAGCGGGTCTTCGATGTAGCGTTGGATCGCCCGACGCAGCGGCCTGGCACCCATAGATGGATCCCAGCCTTTGTCCACGAGAAAATCCTTGGCGCCGTTGTCGAGCTCGAGCATCAATTCATGCTCGGCAACTTGGGTGCGCACCCGGCCGATCATCAGCTCGATGATCTCGCGCACTTCTTCGCGGGTCAGCTTGTGGAAGACGATCACTTCGTCGATCCGGTTCAGGAACTCCGGACGGAAGACCTTGCGCAGCTCACTCATGATGCGACCCTTCATGTCGTCATAAGTGATTCCGGTGTCGTCCGAGACGGTGAACCCGATGCCCTGGTTGCGAGCTATCTCGTTGGCCCCGATGTTCGAGGTCATGATGATGATCGTGTTGCGGAAGTCGACTGTACGGCCCTGTGAATCGGTCAGGCGACCGTCTTCCAGGATCTGGAGCAGGATGTTGAAGACATCCGGATGGGCTTTCTCGATTTCGTCGAGCAGCAGCACCGAGTAGGGCTTGCGGCGCACGGCTTCCGTGAGCTGGCCACCTTCGTCGTAGCCGACGTATCCCGGGGGTGAGCCGACAAGTCGGCTGACCGCGTGCTTTTCCATGTACTCGGACATGTCGATGCGAACCATCGACTCCTCGTCACCGAAGAGAAACTCGGCGAGCGTCCTGGCGAGCTCGGTCTTGCCGACGCCGGAGGGGCCGAGGAATACAAACGATCCGGCAGGACGCTTGGGATCCTTGATGCCGGCCCTCGAGCGCCTGATCGCCTTGGATACGGCTTCGATCGCCGCCTCCTGGCCGATAACACGCTTGTGGAGCTCACCTTCCATCTCGATCAGCTTCTTGGTCTCGGCTTCGGTCAGCTTGAAGACCGGGATCCCGGTCCACATCGAGACGATGTCGGCGATCTCTTCTTCGCCCAGTACCGGCCGCTCACCGTCTTCACCTTCGGCCCACTCCTCCTCGAGCTGGCGCTTGCGGGTCGTGAGCTGGCGCTCGGTATCACGCAGGTTGGCGGCCTTCTCGAATTCCTGGGCCTCGATCGCGGCTTCCTTGTCACGACGCGCGGTCTCGATCTCTTCTTCGAGGTCCCGGTAGACGGGCGGTGCAGCCATCGACTTGATCCGCATACGTGAGGCCGCCTCGTCGATCAGGTCGATCGCCTTGTCGGGCAGGAAGCGGTCAGAGATGTAGCGGTCGGCAAGTTCAGACGCCGCCTCGAGGGCTTCGTCGGAAATCTGAACCTTGTGGTGCTGTTCGTAGCGCTCGCGCAGTCCTTCGAGGATCTTGACCGTCTGCTCGGGGGTCGGCGGTTCCACCCGGATCTGCTGGAAGCGGCGCTCCAGAGCCGAATCACGTTCGAGATACTTGCGGTACTCGTCGAGGGTCGTTGCGCCGATCGTCTGGATCTCTCCACGGGCAAGCGCCGGTTTGAGGATCGAGGCAGCGTCGATCGCGCCTTCGGCCGCACCTGCACCGACCAGATTGTGAATCTCGTCGATGAAAAGGACTATGTCGCCGCGCTGGGCGATCTCCTTCATGACCTTCTTCAGGCGTTCCTCGAACTCACCCCTGTACTTGGAGCCGGCAACCAGGGCCGCCAGGTCGAGGGTGTAAATCTGCTTGTTGCGCAGCATCTCCGGGACTTCGCCCTTGATGATGCGGGAGGCAAGACCTTCGACGACAGCCGTCTTGCCCACGCCCGGCTCGCCGAGCAGGACCGGATTGTTCTTGGTCCGGCGTGACAGGATCTGCATGATCCGCTCGATCTCTGTCTCGCGGCCCACCACCGGATCGAGCTTGCCGTCCTCTGCAAGCTTGGTCAGGTTGCGTCCGAACTGGTCGAGCAGCTTCGATGACTTCTTGCCGCCCTCGCTCTGGGGCGCGCCGGCCTCGGAGCTGCTCGCGCCCTGACCGGGCCGGCGTCCACCGGGGCCCGAAAGCATGCGGATGACTTCGTTGCGGATCTTGTCCGAGTCGGCATCGAAATCAAGCAGGATTCGGGCGGCGACGCCCTCGTTCTCGCGCACCAGGCCGAGCAGGATGTGCTCGGTGCCGATGTAGTTGTGCCCGAGGCTCAGCGCTTCACGCAGCGCCAGTTCAAGGACTTTTTTCGCGCGTGGTGTGAAAGGGATCTGACCGGAGGTGACCTCTTCCCCCGACCCGACGATTCGTACCACTTGGGCCCTGACCCTCTCAACGGTGATGTCGAGTGACTCCAGAACGCGGGCGGCGAGGCCTTCTTCTTCCCTGAGCAGCCCGAGCAGGATGTGCTCGGTGCCGATGTAGTTGTGCTTGAGCGTCCGGGCCTCTTCCTGGGCTAGGACAACTACCTGGCGGGCGCGTTCTGTAAATCTTTCGAACAAAGTTCTTCTTTAGCCTCAAACCTCTTGGGTTGGTTGAGTATCGGTGATTGGTCGGCGGATCGTCTTATTCTCTGACTTTTCCGGTCTCGATCTGATGATTCTCAGGAATCAGCCAGTATATCGGGCCGGCTTTGTCGGCCCTGACGGGGTCATTTGCGCAATGGAAGTCGCGGCGGACGAGCGTTCCGGTCGTCTACAGGTCGGGCATCACGGAGAAATCTCACCGCTGATCGCCTCGATCAGCTCGTGCCAGGATTTGGCGAACGAGTCCTTGCCTTCGGCCTGAAGCCTTGCCGCGAGCGCGTCAATGTCAATTCCGGCGTCGCCGAAGGAGGAAAGGACCTCGGCCGAGTCGCCGCCGTCAGGCGGGATCGCTTCGCCGATGACACCGTGGTCGGCGTAAGCGAGCAGGGTCTTCTCCGGCATCGTATTGACCGTATTCGGTGCCGCGAGACCTTCCACATAGAGCACGTCGGATGCGTCCGGATCCTTGGTCCCCGTGCTTGCCATCAGCAGGCGCTGTGTCCGTGCTCCTTCGTTGGCGAGCCGCTGGCTGCGATTGCCTGCGAGCAGTTCGCGGTATGCCGCATAAGCCTCACTGCCGATCGCAATCCCCAGCTTGTCCCGAAGCTCGTCCGGAACTTCGTCGGTCACAGCTACGTCCCAGCGGCTGAGAAAGAGTGACGCCACCGATTCGACCGCCGGGTTCAGACCGGCTTCGATACGGCGCTCGACTCCCCTCATGTAAGCGTCGGCGGCGGCCAAGTACTGGTCCTTGTCGAACAGCAGGGTGACGTTCACCGGGATTCCCCGGAAAATGGTCTCTTCGATCGCCGGTAGTCCGGCTTCTGTGCCCGGAATCTTGATGTACAGGTTCTTGCGGTCGGCACGGCCGTGAAGATCAGTCGCCTGGCCGATCGTGGCGTCAGTGTCGTCGGCGAGCAGCGGCGAGACTTCGAGCGAGACGAAACCGTCGACCCCGTTGCTGCGCTCGTGGGTTT
>CALEMO010000234.1 GCA_937910825.1 uncultured Solirubrobacterales bacterium
CTGTCTGTTTCAAAAGATGAGTCTGGCGTCGCGCTCGTCGATTTCGGCGAGCACTGCCTCCAGGGCGGGCAGGTTGGCGTGTATGTCAGAAATTACGGCTACGTTCATCGCTGAAAACCAAGGGGGTCCATCGGTCGCGCCAGAGATGGCCGCGCCCTCGGACTATCGTAGAGCCCAATGGACGCCGAAGCGAAGGGACCCGAGCACCTGAAAGCGGCTTCCCTGATTGCGGTCGGCATTTCAGCGTTGGTAATCGCTTTCGCCGCCGCGCTGATCATCGCCCCGGGCAGTCCCCCTGACGCAGCTTCGGTCACAAGCTCGCGTTTCTTCGATCAGGCCGCGATTGAGCGGGCAGGGGACTACCGGTCGCAGGTGCGTCTGCTGGGTATCGGAGCAATCCTGATCCAGTTCATCCTGCTGTCGATCCTTGCGTTCAACCGGGGATCGACCATAAAAAGGCTTCTGGGCCGGCTTGAGCGCAGGCCGTATCCCGGGGCGGCCCTGGCCGGGGCCGGTATAGCTCTCGCCGTCGGACTGGCCCAGCTGCCTTTCGCTTATCTCACTTTCGAGCAAGGCCGGGAATTCGGTCTCGTTACCCAGCAGCTGGGGGGCTGGTTCGGGGACCGGGCGGCCTTGACCGGGATCGCCTGTCTGTTGGCGGCCGCTGGCGCGTTGTTGGCGATGTTGCTCTGGCGCAAGCTCGGCCGGCGATTCTGGATCGCCGGCTCGGTCCTTGTCGCGACCTGGGCGGTGGTCGTGGTCTGGCTCTGGCCAGTCGTGGTTACACCGCTGTTCAACGATTTCGAGCCTCTGCCCGAAGGAGGGACTCGAAGCGAAGTGCTCAGCCTGGCTGCGCGGGCCGGCGTTGGCGTGAGGGAGGTCTACGAGGTGGATGCGAGCCGCCGATCGTCAGCCCTCAACGCTTACGTGAACGGAATTGGACCCACCAAACGGGTAGTGCTCTACGACAACTCGATAGATCAGCTCTCCGACGCTGAACTTTCTGCCCTGATCGCGCATGAACTCGGACATGTGGCAGCCGATGATCTCTATCGCGGGCTTGGTTTCGCGATCCTGGTTATCCCCCTTGCTGTGCTTTTCGTCCAGATTTCGACTGCGGCACTCGTCCGTCGCCGCGGCGACGACCCCAATGGTCCTGGCGTGATCCCGGCGCTTGCCTTGACGATTGCTCTGGCGACTCTCGTGCTCGGCGTGCCCGGCAACCTGCTTTCCAGGAAAATCGAAATCAAGGCGGACCAGTATGCGCTCGAGTTGACCGGCCGGGCCGTCGGCATGGTCGGTCTTCAGAGCAAGCTGGCGCGGTCAAACCTGAGTGACCCCGACCCGCCGGGCATCTACCAGTTCGTCTTCGGGACCCATCCCACGACCCTGGAGCGGCTTGCGCTGGCCGAAAGGTTCCGTCGGGAGGAGGGCAGTTGAAGATCACGGTCAGGGCGGTCGGCAAAATCAGACCTCCTTTCAGCGAAGCCGAGGCCCACTACCTGAAGATGCTGAGAAGTAAACAGTCGCTTGAGGTTGTCGAGGCGAAGGACGACGCTGCTCTGATCAGACGGATCGACCGCGAATCCCATCTGGTTGCGCTCGACATCGGTGGCGAAGAAATGACCTCGGAGGGCTGGGCGGCGTGGCTCGACCGGCGACGACGCGCCGGCCGCAAGGTGGAGATCCTGATCGGTGGCCCGGAGGGTCTTCCGGCGGCGGAGCGCCAGGCCGCCCAGGAGAAGCTGGCCCTGGGACCTCAAACGATGGCCCACCAGCTAGCCCGGGTTGTCCTGCTGGAGCAGATTTTCCGGGCATCCAAGATTCTCGCCCGCGAGAATTATCACTTGTGAGCCCGCCACAAGTCCTGGAAGGTACCGCCACTCCTAGGATGGATGAATGAACTCCGTCGATCCCGCAACCAGCCTCCACCAGACGCTGACCGCAACCGCGCGCTCGTTTGCCGGCGACCAGGGCATCGAACCTTCGATGGACGTCCCGCCGAAGGCCGAACTCGGTGACTACAGCTCGAATGCGGCGATGCTCATGGCAAAGGGCCTCGGCCGGGCTCCCCGCGACATCGCCGTTGAACTGGCCGATCGCCTTTCGACGGAATTGACCGGGACGGTTGAGCGCATCGAAGTTGCCGGGCCCGGATTCATCAATCTGTTCCTTTGCGACGGCTGGTATCGCACGGTCGTCCAGGACCTCGTTTTCAGTGAGACAGCGGTAGTCCCGCCTTCGGATCGTCCGGAATCGATTCTGGTGGAGTTCGTATCAGCCAACCCCACCGGGCCGCTCACCGCTGCTTCCGGTCGGCATGCGGCCTACGGCGATTCTCTTGCGCGCCTCCTACGCGAGGCCGGCCATCGGGTGACCACCGAGTACTACGTCAACGACGGGGGGACCCAGATCCAGAACTTTGCGCTTTCGATCGCCGCCCGGATGCTCGGGAACGAACCGCCCGAGAACGGCTACCACGGCGATTACGTAAACGAGCTCGCGCAGAGGGCGAAGGCTGAAGGCATCGAGCCGGATGACCTGCCGGAGCTTTCAAAGTCCAGCGTCGAATGGATGGTCAGCGCGATCCGCTCTTCCCTCGAGCGCTTCGGTGTAGGCATGGACGATTTCTTTTCCGAGCGCTCGCTTTATGAGCGCAACCTCGTTGAAACTGGCCTGGAACGCCTGAAGGCCACCGGGCATACCGAGCAGCGAGAGGGAGCGCTATGGCTCAAGACCACGGATTTCGGCGATGACAAGGACCGGGTTCTGGTCCGCACCGGCGGTGAACCCACTTACTTCGGAGCCGATGTTGCTTACCACGCAGACAAGGTCGGCCGGGGCTATTCGAGGCTGATCGATGTGCTGGGAGCCGATCACCACGGCTATGTGAGTCGTATGGCCGCGGCCATCCAATGCATGGAAAGGCCGGTGCAATTCGAGGCCCAGCTGATGCAGATGGTTCATTTGGTGGAAGGCGGTGAGCGCACCAAAATGTCAAAGCGGGCCGGCGACATCGTCACCCTCGACGAACTGCTCGACGACATCGGCGCTGATGCAACCCGGTTCTTCATGCTCCAGCGCAGCCACGATTCGACCATGGATCTCGACCTGGATCTGGCCCGGTCCCAGTCATCGGACAATCCGGTCTACTACGTCCAGTATGCACATGCGCGCATTCAGAGCATCCTGAGAAAAGCCGGGCGAAGCGGTCCCGCTTCGCCAGATTTATTGCCCCAGATTCCGGTAGATCCCTCGGAGAAGGCTCTGATCGCGAAACTGCTCGCTTTCCCGTCCGAAGTTCATGGGGCTGCCACTCGCCGCTCGCCTCACCGCATCTGCGCATATGCCACCCAGACGGCCGCTGCGTTCCACGCCTTCTACCGTGATTGCCAGGTGATCGGCGCCGACGGGGAAGGCGTCGAATCCGTCAGGCTGGATCTGTGCGAGGCAACGGCCGCAACCATCCGCCGCTCGCTCGGGCTGCTCGGAATTTCAGCCCCGGAGCAGATGTGAAACGACTGCTGCGCTAGAGGTCGAAGCGTGCCATGTCTTGGTCAAGGCGCTGCGAATCGGCTGTCGCAGGACCCGGGGATGCCGAGCCGCCTGGCGGGTCTCCCCGCTGGTTGCGGCGCCACTGGATCACGGCCCAGAGAACGCCGGCCGCAGCGAGCGCAAAAACCAGGATCGGTACGACGTAGGCCCAGAGATTGATGCCTTCGTCATCGGGAAGCGCGAGCACCTGTGGCCCGTACTCCACGACAAGGGCATCCTTGATCTCTTCCGTCTCTGCGCCATCCCTGATCATCGCCCGGATGAAGACCCGCTGGCGTTCGGCAGCCGGGGCCCGCGAGAGACCCAGCAGCGTCCCGCAGATCGGACACATGACTTCATCTTCGATTTCCGGCAGGGTAGTTTCCTGGGTCGCTGCCATTGCGAACCCCGGCAAGGCCACCACGAGTACCAGGAGCAGAGTCAACAGCAGCTTCATTCTTGACTCTGCCCGGTCGGGGCAACACCCTGGTCAAACGCCGGGGCGGCAAACCGCTCGATCGCGGCGACGTCGGCAAATGGTCCCGGATAGTGGGCCGTCAGGTTTCCGTCGGGGTCGATCAGGAAAGATTCGGGCACACCCGTAGTTTTCAGGTCGTCGGCATACCCACCGCTGGCATCCCGAATCTGGGGATAGTTGATGCCGTATTGCTCGAGGAACTTCATCGCGTCTTCGCTCAGGTCGCGGGTATCAACTCCCAGGACGGTCAGCTCGCCCCGGTTGGCGCTTTCGAATTGTTCAAGGGCGGGGGACTCGTCGCGACAGGGAATGCACCAGGAGGCCCAGACATTGAGCAGGACCCAGTCGCCCTTGAAATCAGCGAGCGAAGCTTCGCCCCCCGGTGGCAGGGTCGGCAGGGTCTGCACCGGAACCGGGTCGCCGGTGTCGATGCCCGCGTCGCCCGCTTCGATCAGCCCCCAGGTCAGGAAGGCGAGCAGTCCGGCGATGCCGATAACGGTTATCGATGTGCGCAGGTTCAAGTATCCAGAGTATGAAGAACGGGGGTGCCCGCCCGCGCGGCTGGGCACGGTTGCGGCACAATGCGCCTGTGCGGACGTAGCTCAGTTGGTAGAGCGCGAGCTTCCCAAGCTCGAGGTCGCGGGTTCGATCCCCGTCGTCCGCTTTGAGAGCATCGATTTCAGTCCTGATAGTGACCCATGATTCGGCCGATGACCTTTCCCGCAGTTTGCCCGGGCTGGCCACAGAGCTGGAAAATGGCGACGAAGTAATCCTGCTCGACAACGATTCGGGGGATGACCTCCAGGCGGTCGTTACCCAGCACCTTCCCGCAGCGATGATCGTCGAAATGGGAGGCAACTCGGGCTTTGCAGCCGCTATCAACCGGGGAGCACAACTTGCGGCCGGCGACCTGCTGGTGATTCTCAATCCCGATGCCCGTCCGGAACCCGGATTCGGCTCGGCGATCAGGGAGCCGCTTCAGTCACGTCCGCAGTGGTCTGCGTGGATGGGGCTGGTGATTTATCGCGACGCAGGCCAGGCGTTGATCAACACAAAAGGCAACCCCGTTCATTTCACCGGGATCGCCTGGGCCGGAGGCCACGGCACGCCGGTTCAGGCGGCCGGCGTTTCCGGCCCGGTGCCGACCGCCTCGGGGGCTTGCCTCGCAGTCAAGCCGGAAAGCTGGAACCGCCTCGGCGGTTTCGCGGAACAGTTCTTCCTCTACCAGGAGGACACAGATTTCTCCTTGCGCCTGCGATCTGTCGGGGAGACCGTGGGGATCAACGTCGAAGCCATCGTCGACCATGAATACGAGTTCGAGCGTGGTCCGGATAAGTGGTTCTGGCTCGAGCGAAACCGGTGGGCGATGATCATTCGCACCTACCCGGCAGCGCTGCTGGTCCTGCTCGCGCCGGCTCTGATCCTGACCGAATTGGCGCTGGTGGTGGTTGCCTCACGCGGAGGCTGGCTGAAGCAGAAGGTACGAGCGTGGCTGGCCCTGCTCGGCTGGCTTCCAAGGCTGGCCCGCGAACGCAGGTCGATCCAGTCCTCACGCTCGATCCCGGCACGGGAATTCGCCGGGATCCTCACCGCAGACCTCGATTCCCCTTTCTTCCCGGACCTGGTCCGGGCGCCGCTGCCACGCATATTGCTCAGGGGATACTGGCGCCTTCTCAAGGCTCTTCTCTGAGGTCAGATCGACTGCTGGATCGGCCGGACCAGAATTTCGCTGACATCGACTGAAGCGGGCTGCGCGATCGCGTAGACGATTGCCGCGGCGATGTCGTCGTCGGAAAGCGCCCTGTCGCCGGGGCGATTCTCGAAGAAAGGCGTATCGACCATGCCGGGTTCGATCAGGGTCATCTTGATGCCATTCTCTTCGTGCATTTCCCGCAACTCCTGGCGCAATGCCTCCCCGATCGCGGTGGCCGCATGCTTGGTTGCTGAATAGAGGGACCCCGGCAGCACCCGGCGCCCGGCGATAGAGCTGGTGATCAGCACATGTCCGTCGCCCCGTTCGAGCAGATGGGGCAGCGTCGCCCGAATCGTCAGGGCCGGACCGAGCACGTTTGTCAGCACCATCGAACGCCACTGCTCCGGGCTCTCATTGAGGAACCCCCGGCTGGCACCGAACCCGGCGTTCGCGAAAACCACGTCGATCCGTCCGAAAGCTTGCAGCGCTGAATTGACCATCGCTTCGGTCTGGTCCCACTCGCCGACGTCGCAACTGACCGCAAGTGCCCGCTCTTTGCCGCCCAGCTCGCTGACAAGCTCCTCGAGCGGTTCGAGCCGTCTTCCGGCGAGGACCAGCCGGTGGGAATTCACGAGTTTCCTGGCGGTCGCCGCGCCGATACCGCTGCCGGCTCCAGTGATCAGAACTACTTTGTCGTCGTTGCTCATGGATCGATTCTGGCATGTCTCCGGCGCCGGACCCCCCGGCTTTGCGATAATGGAGCCTGCTCATGGATCAAGCCCGAAAGCGACAGGTACGACTCGTAATGGCGCTCGGCGTCGCTCTGGCCTTGGCCACCGGCCTCGTCTACGTTTCCTTCAACGCTTCCAGCGAAGCCCGTGAGCCGTCGGAGCTGCAGGATGCGATCCCGGGCAAGAGCTACGAATTGACCGGCAAAGTTGTTCATGGTTCGATTGAGCGGACTGAAAACGGGGTCGATTTCAAAGTCAGTGACCGCGACGGCGGTGGATCAATCCCCGTGAGCTACGAAGGCGTGATTCCGGATCCTTTCCGGGACGGCCGGGAAATCGTGCTTCAGGGCAGCGTTTCGGAAACTGGGGGCTTCATGGGGGACACGGACACACTCGTGACCAAATGCCCCTCGAAGTTCTCGGAGAAGAAGTATCAGTAGCCTCGGCAGCGCGGCGCTCTGGCTCGGATTTCTGACTGCAGCATTCGGCGCTGCAGCGGCCCTGCTCGGTACCCGTGGCGACCGCCGGTGGGTAGACGCTTCCCGGCGTTCGGCCTACGCGCTCTGCGCCTTGATGCTCATCTGCGTCGTTGCGATCGAGTACGCCTTTCTGACTGACGACTTCAGCCTGAGTGTGGTCGCAAACCACTCTTCGATCGAGACACCGAACTTCTACAAATTCACGGCGACGTGGTCGAGCCAGGAAGGGTCGCTGCTGCTTTGGGCCGCCCTGCTTTCGGTTGTGGCCTCGGCTTCATTGCGCTTCACCCGTCACAAGATGCGCGACGTGGTGCCGTGGGCGACGGCCGTGATGATGGGCCTGGCCGTCTTTTTCACCGGCCTGATGATCTTTGGCGGCGGGGTGAACCCTTTCGCCCTGGTGGCCGAGGTGCCAGCCGATGGCGCGGGTTTGAACCCGTTGCTCCAGCATCCGTCGATGATCATCCATCCGCCGATGCTCTACACCGGTTACGTATCGCTGACCGTGCCTTTTGCATTCGCGATCGGGGCGCTGATAACCCGCAGGGTGGACGCAGCCTGGGCGAAATCGACCCGCGGCTTCGCCCTGATCGCCTGGATCTTCCTCTCAATTGGCATCATCCTCGGCTCGCGCTGGTCATATACGGAACTCGGATGGGGTGGATATTGGGCCTGGGATCCGGTCGAGAACGCGTCGGTCATGCCCTGGTTGATCCTCACCGCTTATATCCACTCGATCATGGTCCAGGAGAAGCGCGGCATGCTGAAGGTCTGGAACGTAAGCCTGATCGTCACCAGCTTTTCGCTCGCGCTGCTGGGAACCTTCCTGGTCCGCTCCGGGGTTCTCCAGTCGATACACGCATTCGGCGACTCGACCGTGGGGCCGTACTTCCTGGCGTTGATAGCGATTGTGATCGTCGGCTCGGCCTGGCTGATCATCTCGAGGCTGCCGTTGCTGAGGTCGGAGAAAAGGATTGATTCACTCGCCTCCCGGGAGTCGATCTTCCTGGTCAACAACCTGCTGCTGGTGGCGTTATGCGTAGTCGTTTTCTGGGGCACATTCTTTCCTCTCATCTCGGAGCTGATCACCGGGACCCGCTCGACTCTCGCGGCGCCCTGGTTCGACCGCTATACGACCCCCCTGGCGGTGATGCTGGTGCTGTTTACGGGGGTGGGACCGCTGCTCGCCTGGCGTCGCCTTTCATGGGAAGGAGCGAAGCGGGTATTCGCGTTGCCCCTGGCCGTTGCGGCGGTCGCCTTGGCCGTGCTGCTGGTCTTTACCGATGCGTCCGACAGTTTCTGGGCGCTGGCTGTTTTCACCCTCGCATCCTTCACCGTCGCCGCACTCGCGCAGGACACATGGCGCGGCGCCGCGGCTCGGCGCGCCAGCGCCGGCGGTTCGATTGCCGGTTCGATTGCGGCCGTGGCGGTCCGTAACCGGCGGCGCTACGGTGGCTACATCGTCCATCTCGGCCTGGTGGTGCTGCTCGTCGGGGTCGCTGCGTCGTCCAGTTTCGAGACAAAGGTCGATGCCAAACTCAAGCCGGCGGAGACGACGACCGTAAATGGGTATGACGTCACCTACGTCGAGCCGACCGTCGCCCGCGACGACCAGGCGCTGATCTTCGGCGCCGTGCTTCAGGTCGACCACGATGGCCAACGGCTCGAAACGCTCTACCCGACCCGCAGGTACCACCTGAATACCGGTACCACCCGTTCCATAAGGGGCTACTTCGAAGGCGAGGCGACCTCGGAAGTCGGACTCAAGGCAGGGTTGTTCTCAGACTTTTGGGTTGCCCTCGAGCCGGATACCGGGCTGGTGCAAAAGCGCGCCAGGGTCGCCGACCAGCGTTTCGCCGCGTACATGCGCCAAAAGGTGTTGCCTGCAATTCAGCGTGATCCGTCCCAGGCCGGAGCCCTTACAAAGCAGTTGATCAAGGTTCAGGATCTCGCCACTGACGAGATAATCCAGGAATATGTCGATCCGGTCAACGCTACGCCGGTCACCTTTCGCATCATCGTCAGTCCGATGGTGACCTGGATCTGGATCGGGGCCTTGATCGCGATCCTCGGAGCTGCATTCGCCGTATGGCCCTCCGGCGGAAGCCGCAGAAAGAAGGTCTCCTGATGGAGTTCGTCTACCTGGTGCTGTTCGGGGCCGCGGCTGCGGCGTTCATTTCGTGGCCCTTCTGGGGAAAGGGCGGGCAGACCACCACCGAAGATCCGGCGGTAGCCGGGCTCGAGGCTGCGCGGGATTCCAAGTACAGGGAAATCCGGGATGCGGAAACGGATCTCGCGTCCGGAAAGATGTCCCGGGAGGACTTTGACCGCGTCAACGCAGACCTGCGCCAGGAGGCGGTTGACATTCTCGACCAGCTCGAAGACGCACGGCAGGACGCAGCCGCGGGCGACACTTCGCCTGAGGACCCGGACAGCTAGACTTTCTGGCCGAATGTATACGTTCATGTCCGTCATACAGGTTGGGCTCGCCGTAGCCCTCATTTTTCTGGTGCTTCTGCACTCGGGCAAGGACGCGGGCCTTTCCGGCGCATTCGGTATCGGTGGAGGCGGCAGTTCGGTCGGCGGCGGGTCAATGGTTGAGCGCAACCTCACCCGAGCCACGGTCGTCTGCGCGATCATCTTCACCTTGAATACGATTCTCCTGCTCAAGATTTGATTCCGGGGGCGGTCTAAGCCCCAATTCAGGCTGGTATTCGGCTAGGGTCAGCGTTCATGAGTCCGAATACGAAGCAGATTCTTGCGATCACTCTGGGGTCTGTCGGACTCGTGCTTGGTGCGGCCGGCATGATCACGGCTTACAACGCCAAGAACGCGGTAAATGACCAGAAGAACGTGACTGCTCTGGTTGAGCAGCGCTTCGCCGAAGCCCAGGCCAAGCAGGACAAGTCCGAAAAGAAGCAGGTGTCACAGGCCGAAAAGCTGATCAACGGCCTGAGCTCGAGTGAGAAGAATCTGGTCAAGAAGATCAACAACAACTCGCAGGCGATCAAGAGCCTGCGCAACCAGGTCAATTCGCTGTCCATCCGGGAGCAGGAACTCGACAACGAAGTGAACAAGCTGAGCAAGCAGCAGGTCAGCGACTACAACGAGCTGAACGCGCGGATCGACTCGACCAACAAACAGGTGAAGAAGCTCCAGAACAACGTCAATTCCAACGGTGGAGCCTCGCCATAGATGCGCATACTTTTTGTCTGCCTTGGCAATATCTGTCGCTCGCCCACGGCCGAGGCCGTGATGGCAGATCTGCTTGAGCAGGAGGGATATTCCGGTCAAATCGAGATCGACTCTGCCGGCACGGGCGACTGGCATATCGGAAACCCACCCGACCGCAGGGCCGTCGAGGCCGCCTCGAAGAGAGGTCTGTCAATGACCAGCCGGGCAAGGCAGGTCGATCAGAGTGATTTTGAGCGGTTCGATCTGATCGTGGCGATGGATAGCAGCAATCATCAGGACCTGTTGCTGATGAAGAACGGAGACGGAGCCGAGGTCAGGCTGCTTCGCGAGTTCGCTGAAGGCGGCTCGCTTGACGTGCCCGACCCCTATTTCGGTGGTGACGATGGCTTCAACGAAGTGCTGGACATGCTGGAACTGAACCTGAAGGCCCTGCTTGAGCAGGTTTCGGGCGATGCCTAGGAGACCTCGATGTTCGAAGACATGATGCTGCGGTCGTTGCACGTGCGTTCGATGCGGGCCGGTGACCTGGGCGCAGGGCACGAGCCCGGGCTTCTCTTTCAGGCATCGACTGTCTTGGCGCTGCTGGACGGCCGCTATGACGGGGACCTGAGTTTTGCAGAGCTGGCCAGGCACGGCGATACGGGTCTGGGGACACTGAACGGTCTGGACGGTGAAATGATCGCCCTCGACGGCCAGTTCTTCAGGGCCGATGAGTTCGGTCGAATCAGCGAGATACCACCGGATGCCCATACACCGTTCGCGGTTGTGACCGAATTTGAGCCGGCGCTTTCATTCGACCTGGGCGCGGTCGGCAATTTCGAAGAGCTGCGCTCGCTGCTCGACGGATTAATCCCGGGGGATTCCCCGGCCGCGGCGATCCGAATAGACGGGAAATTCGCGCGTATCACCGCCCGCTCGGTACCGCGCCAGGAGAAGCCATACCGGCATCTCGATGAAGTGGTCGCTGCACAAAACATCTTCGAGATCGAATCGACCACCGGATCGCTGGTCGGTTTTCGTTTCCCGATCTTCAGCGAAGGGATCGAAATCGCCGGCTACCACCTTCATTACATCGATGCCAATCGTCAGCGCGGGGGACACCTGCTCGACCTCAAGATCGAATCAGCAACGGTAGGAGTCGCGACTTACTCGGATCTTCACGTGGAACTGCCTCCCGGTATGGACCTTGCGTCACCCGACCTTGCGTCGCGAACCCACCTGGCAATCGAAAAGGCTGAAGGAAAAAAAAGCGGATAAGCTCAAGTCCGATGAAGAAATTCGTGCGAAAGTCGCTGCTGCTCTTCGGAGTTTCTCTCGCCCTGGTGACAACGGCCTGTGGCAGTTCCGAGGAGTCGGCTTCGATCGAGACGGGAAACGAGAGCTGGCCGTACTTTGGACGAGTCCTCCAGCGCACCCACTATCTGCCCGCGCCGGATGAACTCAATCCCCCGCTGAAGCAGGAGTGGAGCTTCAGCGATCGGGCCCTGATCGA
>CALEMO010000235.1 GCA_937910825.1 uncultured Solirubrobacterales bacterium
TTGAACCGACCAATGGAGGCGGTGCGAGAGCTTCGTCATTGTGTCGAGGAACTTGGATTCAAGGGTCTGAGGATCGTGCCCTGACTATGGGAGGCCCCGCCAACCGATCGTCCCTACTACCCGCTTTACGCGGCTTGCGTCGACCTTGATGTTCCGTTCTGCACGCAAGTCGGTCATACCGGGCCATTCAGACCGTCCGAGACCGGGCGTCCGATTCCATATATCGACCAGGTCGCCATCGACTTTCCGGAACTGGTCATCGTCGGGGGGCATGTCGGGTATCCGTGGACGGAAGAGATGGTGGCGGTCTGCCGCAAGCATCCGAACGTATACATCGATACTTCGGCCTATACGTCTAAGCGACTGCCGCCGGAGCTGGTCAGTTACATGAAGTCGAAGTCGGGTCGAAAGCGGGTGCTCTTCGGGACAAATTACCCGATGATCAACCACGAAAAGGCCCTGGAGGATCTCGACTCACTCGGCCTGGATGATGAGACCGAGGGGCTCTGCCTGAGCGGGAACGCCCGGCGGGTCTTCAGGATCTAGGCGGCGGTCTTGCGCCGGTTCCAGGGCAGTCTGGCCTTGCGCCTGTCTTTGAGGATTCGCTGGGCCGCGTTATGGCCGGAGGCCGCAGTGACGCCGCCCCCCGGGTGGGTGCCGGCGCCGCAGAGGTAGAGGCCGCCGACCGGTGTGGCGTATTGGGCCATGTCCGGCGTCGGGCGCATGAAAGCCATCTGATTCAGTCCCTGCTCGCCCTGGAAGATCGAGCCGCCCTGAAGGCCGAAGATGCGCTCCAGATCAGGCGGGGCCAGGACCTCGTGCTGGTCAACGGCGGCCTTGAAGTTCGGCGCGAAACGGCTTAGCTGGTCGATGCACGTTTCGCCGTACCGCTCGCGATCCCCGTCTTTCCACTGGCCTTCCTCTGAGGGCCCGAACTGGGTGAACATGGTCATCACCAACCGATCGTCGTCGGTCAGCGAATCGTCCATGTTGGACGGTAATTCCGCTTCGACGTATGGGTGGGCGGCTGGGCGGCCCTGCAGGGCGTCCTGCCAGGACGCCTCCAGGTAGTCAATCGATGGACAGATGTTGACCCCGGCACTGAGCAGCAACTTCTGCTCTTCCGCGGTGACCCCTTCGTACTGCGGTGCTTCGTTCAGCACCAGGTTGACCTTGACCGAGCCGCCCCGGGTGCGGTAGCGCTCCATGTCCGTGCGGACTTCGTCTTCGAAGTGCTCGCCGCCGACCAGGTCGAGAATGGTCGACTTGGGATGGGCACCTGAAGCGACGATCGGAGCCTTTATCTCTTCGCCCCCGGCAAGCGTCACACCTACGGTTCGTCCACCTTCGACGTTGATCGAGACAACATCGGCGTCGGTCATGATTGTCGCTCCGTTGGCTTCGGCCGAGCGGGCTATCGCGGTCGAGATCGCTCCCATGCCGCCAATCACCTGACCCCAGACCCCACCCATGCCGTCCATTTCGCCGAGCGCATGGTGGAGCAGGTTGTATGCGGTGCCAGGGGTCCTCGGACCCGCCCAGACACCGACCACGCCGGTTGAGGCGATCGAGCCTTTCAAGCCGTCGTGTTCGAACCAGTCATCCAGCAGGTCACCAACTGACATCGTGAAAATTCGGATCAGGTCGTTGACGTCGCGTCGCGACATGCCGCCAATTCTCGCCCCTTCGCGCAGGATCCCGGCGATGTCACCGGGCGACTTCGAGCCGAGCGCAGGCGGCTCCCGGAGCAGCATCGGACGGACGAACGAAGCCGCGCTTTCGAGTAATTCTTCGAACTGGGCGTATTTCGCGGCATCTTTCGGAGAGTGCTTGCGAATTGACTCGACTGTTCGCTCGGTTTCGTTGAAGAAAAAGATCGGCCCGTCTTCGGTCATGGCGGCGTAGGCGGGGTCCAGCGGATACGCCTTGTATCCGAAGTCCTTCAACTTGAGGTCCTCGATCACTTTCGCCTGGAGCATCGAGACCACATAGGAACAGCGCGAGACCCTTGCGCCGGGCCAGACCTCTTCAGTGACGCAGGCGCCACCGAGGATCGAGCGCCGCTCGAGGACCAGGGTTTTCATGCCGGCCTTGGACAGGTATGCGGCCGTTGTCAGGCCGTTGTGTCCGCCGCCGACGACGATCGCGTCATAGCTCGAAGAAATTGAGCCACCTGGACTTGGTGGGCGGGTGGCGCTAGCATCAGAAAAAGCAGTGGTAGCCTCCATTCCGGGATCTTAGTCGAAAGTGCGGTTGACTACAAGGTCAAGCATTGGGGCATAGACTGGCAGGCATGAGTGGAGAAAAAGACAGGCTTCAGCGTTTGGCGAAGCAGCATCTGATGCTGCATTTTTCGGACATGACTGCCTACGACGACGACGAGATGACAATCATCGAACGTGGGGAGGGGGTTCACGTCTTCGACCAGGACGGTCGCCGCTTCATCGATGGTCTTTCCGGCCTTTACTGCGTAGCCCTCGGTCATTCGCATGGTGACGAGATCGGCGAGGCAGCCCACCAGCAGATGAAGTCGCTTTCCTACTCTTCGAACTGGACGATCGCCCACCCACCGGCGATTGAACTTGCCACTCGCATCTCCGATTTGGCGCCCGACGGAATGAACCGGGTCTTCTTCACCTCGGGCGGCTCCGAGTCGGTAGAGGCCGCCTGGAAGATGGCCGTCCAGTGGCAGCAGGCAAACGGCGAACCCAGGCGACGCAAGGTGATCGCCCGCAAGGACGCCTACCACGGGGTCACCATGGGAGCCCTTTCGTTTACCGGCATCCCCTACTGCCGGGCTCCGTTCGATCCGCTGGGGATTCCCACGACGCATGTATCGAATACCAACGCCTATCGGCATCCGCAGGGAGACGACGAAGAAGCATTCTGTGCGGCCCTGCTTGTCGGCGTTGAAGAAGCAATTGAATTCGAAGATCCTTCGACCGTCGCCATGCTGATCGCCGAGCCGGTCCAGAATGCCGGAGGTTGCCTGACCCCGCCGGCGGGCTATTGGCAGGGGCTGCGCGAGATCTGTGATCGCCACGGAATCCTGCTCTGTTCGGATGAAGTCATCTGTGCCTACGGGCGTCTCGGGGAGTGGTTCGGGGCACAGCGCTACGACTACGTACCGGACATGATCACCTTCGCCAAAGGACTTACCGGGGCCCACTTCTCGATGGGCGGGGTGCTGATGCACGACAAAGTTGCTGAACCGTTCTTCGACGGAAGGGCCAGCTATAACAACGGATATACCTTCGGTGGCCATCCGGTCGGCTCGGTGATGGCTTTGAAGGCGCTGGAGATCATGGAGCGGGACGATGTGCTCGGCAATGTGCGCCGCAACGAAAGCGTGGCGTCCGAGGCGCTGAATGGCTTGCGCGACATCCCGATCGTCGGCGACGTACGTGGAGCCGGACACTTCTGGGCTCTCGAACTGGTGCGAGACCCGGATACGCGGGAGCCGTTTTCCGGCCCCGGTGCTGAAGAACTGTTCAAGGACGTTCTGTCAGAGGCGCTATTCGACCGCGGCCTGATCTGCCGTCTGGACGACCGGGCAGATCCGATCGTTCAGATCGCGCCGCCACTGGTCGCGGAACCGGAGCTTTTCGGCGAGATCGCCGGCATCCTGCGCGAGGGCCTGGAGATCGCCTGGGATCATGCCCAGGAATCACCTCGGGCTCATGGTTCCCCTGCGGCCTCGATCAGTCCCATCTAGCGAGCGCGTCCGTAGCTACGGCCCCGGCCGGGTTCACGATCACCGGGTTCAGTTCCAGCAGGGCCAACCCCTTTTCTACCAGTAGACGGCCGACCCCCTCAGCAAGCGCGGCCAGGGAGGCGAGATCAACCGAAGGGCTGCCTCTAAAACCGTTTAGAAGTGCGAAGCCTCGCAGGCCCTGGACTGCCCTGACGATGCTTTCTCTGTCGGCTGGCAGGGGGATTACGGCCGCATCCTGAAGGACCTCGGTCCAAATTCCACCGAAGCCGATCACCAGGGCAGGAACGACCGCATCGGCTCGGGCCGACACGATCATCTCGATGCCATCGGCGGCCATGCTTTCGACCAAGAGCAGCGCCCCGTTGGCCTGGGGGAGCGAAAGCAGATCTGCGCAGGCCTGTTCGAGATCAAGTGCGTTGTCGAGGTCCAGTCGGATTGCCCCGATGTCACTCTTGTGCTGGATATCGGGTCCCGAAAGCTTCAGTGCGAGCGGCCAGTCGAGCTGCTCTGCGATGGCCACGCAGCTGTCGAAATCCGTAGCCGTGCCGCCAGGCGGAGTCGGTACGCCCTGCTCAAAAAGCAGAGACTTGGCCTTGGCCTCGGTTAACCACCCACTCTCGGATCGTCCGAGCCCCTGTCTGGCGGCCGCGGCCAGATCCGCGATCGACCTCAGCCGGTCCGGATCGGCCGGGGGCCTACGACATGCCGCAAGCCCCGAGAGAGCGGCCGGGATACCCCCGACCACGGGGATCCCCAGGGCGTCCAGTTCGGACATGGCGGTTTCATCGATCAGGTCAGGCAGGGTCGAAGCCAGGATCGCGCCGGTGCCGGAGTCGATGGCACCCGAAGCGAGCGCCCGGCGAAGATCGGCCCACTCAACTTCGTGTTCGGGTCGCAGGCCCCGGGGGTGGTCATGAAAGAGCAGGAGCTGGTCGATGGCGGGATCGCTACCGACCGCTTCGACGATTGCACTGAGACGCTCGGTCTCGGTCCAGAGCAACGAGGTGTAGTCGAGCGGATTGTCTGCGGTGGCTTCATCCGGCAGGAGCTCCTCGAGGCGGCTGACAGTATGCGCTGACAGTCTGGGAAGCGTGATCCCGAGTTCCTCGGCCAGGTCTGCGGCGATTCCGGAGTCGCCTCCCGAGCAGGTGAGGATGGCCGGTCCGGAAGGTCCGCCACGGTCGGTCCGGGGACGGGCTGAAGTAGCAGCGAGGACTCGCGCCAGTTCGAGGAGTTCATGGGGATCGCGTGCCCATGCGCCGCCGGCCTCTTCGACGAGCGCCCGAAAGACACGCTGATCTCCGGCGATGGCTCCGGTATGGGCGGCGGCAGCTCTTTCACCGGCGGCCGAGCTTCCGACCTTCAGCACCGCCACCCTCACACCGGCATCGGCGCAGGAGGCGAACGCATCGGCCAGACGGGCACCGTCCCCATCGGTTTCCTGGAACAGGGCAATCGAGCGCACGCCTTCCAGCCGGGCGACTGCTTCCAGCCAGGAGGCCGTGTCGCAGACTGACTGGTTGCCGACCGAGACGACAGTATGGAAGTCGATCCCGCGCCTTGAACCGATCGCGTTCACCGCCACGTTGCCGGATTGAGAGATCATCGCCACCGGTCCGGGAGTGAGCCGGGGCAGCGAGTCACCCCATACAGACGCTCCATCGGCCACTGAAACGATCCCGTTTCCGTTGGGCCCACAGATCGGAAAATTGCCGTCCATGGCGGTCTGAACAAGCTGCTCTTCAAAGGCGCGGCCGGTGGCGACCTCACCGAAGCCGGCCGAGACCACCACGGCGCCGCCACAGCCGCGATCTACCGATTGCTCGATTACCTTCGGCACATGCATTGCCGGGACTGCGACGGCGACCAGGTCGACCGGTTCCGGAAGAGCGAGCACCGATGGCAAGCAGTCGTGGCCATGGACCCTTTTCCTTGAGGGATTTACACCCCAGATCCGGCCCTCGAAACCGGACTCGGTCAGGTTCCTGAGGATTGTGTCTGCGTATGAGCCGCTGCGCTCATTGGCTCCGACCACGGCGATCGATCCAGCGGAGAGCAGTGGCGACGGGTCCGGGGGGATGTGATCTGCCTGGGTCACGGCGGACCGGTCAGTGAAGCATTTTTTCGACGCCTCGGCGCTCCAGGCCGCGACTGATGATCAATCTCTGAATTTCGCTCGTTCCCTCCCAGATGCGATCGACCCGGAGTTCGCGCAGGAAGCGCTCGGCTACGTTCGAGCGCATGTACCCCCTGCCGCCGAAAACCTGCACGCAGCGGTCCGCACATCTCCAGGCGGCCTCGGATACAAATAGCTTCGCCATCGACGCTTTGTGGTGGGCGAGTTTCGCATCGCTGCCCTTATCGATCATTTCGGCGATGTCGATCGTGAGCAACCTGCCGGCCGCTGCATCGGCGGCCGAATCGGCAAGCGGAAAAGAGACGCCCTGGTAGTCGAGGATGCGGCTGCCTCCTTGCTCGCGTTCGATCGCCCAGGCCACTGTCTCGTCAAGCAGGCGCCACATCGAACCGATTCCACGGGCGGCGATCCCGAGCCGCTCTTCGGAGAACCATCCCCGCTGGAGATCGTCTCCGCCGCCGATGCCGCCAATCAGGTCGCCCGGTCCGACCTCGACGTTACGGAAAGCAATAGTGGGGTGGCCGTCGGGGTAGCTGTGGGTGAACGCCGGGTCTGCCACCGTCTCGATGCCCGCAAGCGATTTGTCAACGACAAAAAGAGTCGGCTTGCTTTCACCGTCTTCGATCAGGTTGGCCATGACTATCAGCACGGAAGCGATGTCACCGGATGTGACGAACCACTTCTCCCCGTTGATCACGAAACCCCCCTCCGAACGTACTGCCGTCGTGCTGATCCTTGAGGGGTCCGAGCCCGCGTCTTTCTCGGTGACCGCATAGGCGTCGCGGATCTCGCCCCGAAGGGCAGGGGCGAGCCAGCGTTCGGCCAGTTCGGGGCTGGCGTGCTCCCAGACGTTGTATGCGTTCGGGATATGCCAACTGATCGCGTTGGTCGACCGGCCAAGCTGCTCTTCGACCAGAAACCATTCCACTGTTGACCACTCCTGGCCGCCGTACTTCGAGGAATGGAGGCCGCCCGTAAGGCCGGCCGCACTCGCCTCGGACTTGACCCGCTGGACGGTTTCTTCAGGCAGCCGCCCGTGCAGTCGTTCCGCTTCTTCTTCCAGCGGGATGAGGACTCCTTCGACGAACTCACGCGCACTCCGCTGGATGCCGATCGCGCGCTCGTCTAGGCCGGCCGGCCGGCTGTGTTCTGCGGTGGTTTGGCTCATGGCTCCCCTGTTCAAGCGTTGGCGGCCCCGTTGGGGCGACTCAGGACGGTCTGAGAGTACATGCGATTGACTACAAGGTCAACTGCAGCTACTATGCCACCACTGGACAGGAAATTCTCGGTTGGAGGAGGGCAATGGGCGGCAATATCGGTAGCGGCAGTGCCCCGAACAGAGCGACGGAGGATCGCCCGGGACTGCCCTTGAACCCTGAAGACATCCACCGGAACAGGGAGCCACTTACCCGCGCTTCGATGCTGCCACCCCGGG